>JBAZOP010000020.1 GCA_041648665.1 bacterium
CGTTCTCCTGGTCAGTGGCCATCTTCTCTCGTTCGAGCGTGGCCTGGGTGTCGCGCCACTTGTTGAGGTCGGCCTGCTCCTGGCTCTTTAGCCCAAACTCATCGCCCCACTGCTTCTCGCTCGTGTCCTGCTGGCGAGTGGACAAGTCCATCGCAAACTGATCGCCCGTCTTCTTCCAGTCGAACTCATTGCCCCACTGGTAGGCGTTCTGGTTGAACTCGTTCTGCCACTGGTTGTATGCCTGAGCCATCTGCGTCCAGGGCATAGCCTGTTGGTTGAAAGCGACGGTCGCCTGCAACTGCTCTGGCGTCATGTTCTGCCACTGTGTAACGTCCCAGGGAGCGTTGTTGAACCAGTTGGGCATTTCGTAGGCAGGCATCTCGGAATAGACAGCCCCGTTGACAGAGTTGGTCTGTTGCGGCCCACCCCACCAGGGGTAGTTAGCCTGAATGCCCGTGAGGCCGCCAGGCCACGAAGCGCCGCTCGACTGTTGGCCAGTGAGGCCGCCACCAGCAGGAGCGGAGTTGGATTGCATAATCCCGTAAGGGTAACTGGGTTGATTGGGCTTTTGCCAGGAGCCTTGCTGCCCCACTGGCCACTGTTGGAATGGCCCCTCCGGACCTCGTGGCGGCGTAGCCCAACCACCGCTAGTACCACCCTGTCCGGGCTGCAACTGCCCCGGCCACTGCTGGGGCATCCACTGGTTAGTCATGGGGAACTGGCTCATCTCTCGCCTCCAAAGTTCTTGATTAGTCTAAAGAGTTCCTTGCCAGGGTCGGTTCCGGGAGGAGCGTTTCTTGCTACCCACTCCAGTACCTTGTCGGTCTGGTGCGTAAGGAGCAGGGGCTTGATGCGGTTGTCGAACATCTTCTGCTGGTCTTCCCGGCTCATCTGCTCGGTCAGGGGCATCTCCATGCGGGGAAGCCCCTCTACCGTCTTGCGTATCTTGTCCTTGGCGGTGAGCGTTGCTTCTAGGTACTGGTCAGGCCAAGCCTTAGCCATCTATCTCACCAAGCGCCTCGCGGATAAAGTCGGTACTGATAATCACATACACAGGCTCCGGGCCGAGCGCCCGGCTGGTGAAAATGAGCGACGGGTTGTCACGCCAGTACCCAACGAAGTCCATACCTTCAAGCCATCTCTGAACACCAGTTCCCTGGCTTAGCGCGTGTACTTCCTCGTTGCTTAGAATCCTCATCGTCTAGGCGCTCCTGGCGGCATCGGGGGCATGGGCGGGCGTCCTTGTGGCATCATGCCTGGTGTGGGCATGGGGCCGGGGGAACCACCCATTGCCTGTGGCGACATCAGATTCGTGGGCACGCCCGTAGGCATTCCCATCGGCTGACCAGGCATTCCACCCGGCCCCATCGCCATCTGACCGGGCATCCCACCTGGCGCTCCTGACGGCATACCACCACTCTGCATCATCGCCTGCATAATCTCAGGCGGCATTCCCTGGGGAGCGCCCATAGGCGGTTGCTGCGGCGGGGCCGGTTGCTTCGGTTCTGGTAGCCCGTACTGCCTGGCAGCGAGAGTGGCAAGGTACTGGCGCATCTCGTCCTGGCGCTCAACGTACTCGACCAAGATCGCCTGTTCCTCGCGTTCGGGGTCTTCGATGTCGAAGTATTTCTCTTGGATGGTGCGGCGGCTGAAGGGGCACTTGTCTTCCATGCCCAATAGCTGCATCCCCATCTGCTGCTTTCTCATCTTGTCGGCGGCAGTTTCCGTGTCCACTACCACGTCAATGCGGAAGCCCTGCATGTCCTTCCCGCTCATGCCGATCATCTCCACCGTGGGGAGCTTCGCCCCAGGTGTCTTGCAGGCGACCACCACCTTCTCATCCTCGGAGTAGTAGAGGCAGAGGCCGATGATGAGGTCGTAGATGCGGGCCAGGGTGCGAGCGTAGGAGTCAACGTCAATGGCCAGCCAGGTAGAGGCAGCATCGGCTACGCCGTGGAAAGTGACACCTGACATACGGGTGTCGGAACCTGGCATGTCGCCCATTGCCATTGAGGGCATCCCGACAGCCTGAATCTCCTCCTGGAATATCTGGAGCATGGTGTTGGCTTCGGGGGAAGGGCCAGCGTTTTGGAGAGGCTGAATCTGCCAACCGGCAGGCACGGTCTTGATGCGCCCGCTCTCGACGGTGAGTTCCCAATCAGGCGGCACGTCCTGGGCTTCGGGGCTGGTCTGCTGGATGATGTACATATTGTCGGCAGCACGGGTGAGACGAAGCATCTGGCGCGATGCGGCCCGATCCCAGTTCTTGATCGTCTCACGGATGCTATGTACCCAGCCGGTTCCCCAATACTCCGGGGCGGTCAGGTGGAAGGGCTGTGTGAACCAGGTGATGTAAGGGAGCCAGCGATAGCCGGGCATCTCGGCTGCGGGCTTCAACACCGTCTCGTCGGCCCAGATGGCGTTGTAGATCAGGTCTCCGTCCCACCACCAGTAGTCAACGTAGGTGACTTCATCGGAAGTATTGTCGTGGGGATTATCTCCCCCTCCCAGGTCAACTCCCCACTCTCGTTCCACGTCCGCCCGTCGTCGCTGGATGGCGTACATGCAGGAGTTGAAACGCTCGTGCAGGCCGCCCGTCTCGTAGTAGAGGTAGCGGGGGTCAACAGGCACCCACTCGATAGGAACATCCAGATCGTTGCCGCCATCCTGCCTCTCTATGTTCCAGGTGACGCGCCAACTGCCCCACCCCCTTACGCCGCCGTTCTCCACGCCCAGGAGCTTCACCGGCCCGAAGCGCAGTTCGTTCTCCTGCCCCACGCCCAGAAGGAAGCGCTCCAACTGGCCGCTGAGTTCATTCCCCCGCTTGCTAGGTTTCTTCGGCGTAGCCAGGGGACGGGGCTGGTTCTGAGTAAAGAGGCCGGTAATGTGGCGGGTGAGCTTCAGGGGGAGAGCGGTGGCAATGCGGATGTCGTCATTACTGACCGGCGAGGCCCAGCCGAATGCCTTATCGTGATCCAGTTCAACAATCGCGTCTCGTTGGTCGAAGTCCGTATCCCGCTGACGGAAGATAGACTTGAGGTATGAGAGCTTGTCGTTAGCGGTCTCTACGGAAAACTCCACTATCTTCCTCCGGCAAACTGAGGCTTACCCACTTCCAGGGCCTTGTACTGGGGCCGACGCAGGGCGCAGACGACATAGCGCAGGGCGTCAAGGGCGTGGTCGTTGGTCTTGTCCGGCTCATCCACGTTCACGCTGTGCCCGCCCCGATCCCGCGTCTTCCAGACGTAGGACTCAAACTCGGCGAGGGTGTTGGGGCAGGCAGGGGACACGGTGAGGCGGGGGCGACCATCACCGGCAGTGGCGATGTAGTTCTGCACTTCCCGGATGCCCTCCAGCACCTTCGAGTTGTGCTCCCGCACCGGCAGCCCCGCCTTGCGCAAAGCCCCCACCAGGCCAGGAGCGGAGCGGTCAACATAGACCGCCTCGAAGGGATACTTCTCTTTGAGCGCCGCCGCCGCCTTGACCTGGGCTTCCTGCAACTGCTGTCTCTGGTACCACTCGTCGGCGACGTGGACTCGCCCGTCCCCGTCTACCCCTACCACTAGCAGCACGGCGGGGTTGGTAAAGCCCTCATCCACTCCCATAAACCAGCGCACCATCTCGGCGGGGTTGCGGTCGCGGACGTGCGACTCTCTATTGAACAGGTGGTAGACCAGGCCCTCGAAGGAGACGAACTCGGCGTTCAACTCCTGGTCGGCGAAGAGGCCGTTGTAGGCGTCCTGGAGCGACAGGACGAACTCCTGCGCCAGGTAGGGGTTGTCCATCGTCTTCGAGCGGAAGACCGTCATCTGGTCGAGCTTGTAGTAGAGCCAGTTACGGCCCTTGGGCGTAGAAGTCACCCAGCAAGGCCCGGCCTTCCCATCGGCACGCAGACGCCCGATCACGATGTCCCAGGTAAAGGGGTCGCACATGGCGGCCTCATCTATCCAGGCCCAGTTGATGTTCGGGCCTCGAAGCCGGTCAGGGTTCTCTGCCGAGCGAAACAGAATCTCCGCGTTCCCCGGAAGACTCACCTTCATCTCTGTCCGGTTCAGTTGAGCCGGAGAGCCTATCAAGTCCAGGAACGTCTTCATCGTGGCATCGCGGAGCATGGGGTAGGTGTTGCCGCACCAGACAGGCTTACCGTTGCGCCGAACGTAGACAATCCCGCTTGGCACCTCTACGCAGTAGACCCGCCCAGTGTAGTGCTCCTTGTGCCAGTGTTCGGGGTTTGGGGAAGGGAAGTTACGCTTGGCCGTGCGGATGCCGACGTAGTACATGCCGTCTTTCGTCTGCGAGACGTTAGCGGCGAAACCTGCCTTGAAGGCGATTTCCTGGAGGTCATCTGCCAGTTGCCTAGAAGCCGTCCACATCTGGGTCTGGTCGTGCTTGCCCTTCTTGGCGTGGCCGTCCCCGACGATAAAGCCCTTCAGGAAAGCCCGTAGGTAAGATGCCGGAGCAGCCTTGATCCAGTAGGGCACTGCCTTCGTTTTGGCCTTGCCGTACCGGACGAACTGCTTGGCGATCTCCTTGCCGTAGACGGTGTAGTTGAAACCGCCGCCAGTACGAGCATCCTTGGAGAACTTGGGGAAGTTGCGAGCCATGAGGTCGTCAACGTAAGCGCAGTCTTTCTTCTGCGTGACGACAACGCGGTTCTTCTTCTTGCTAGACTCGGCATAGCCCTCGGCGAACCAGAAGCCAAGGAACTCGTACCAGTCTTCGGTTTCGCAGATAGGCTCGGCGTTCCACTCGGCAGTCTTGGCAAAGCGGTAGTCCCACTTACCGTAGATTTCCTCTGCCGTCCTGATGCCAAACCCGTTGTGCTTGAACGACACCCAGCAACGGTGATTGGGCGTCACCGCCAGGTCTATCTCCTGCGAGGCGACGTAAAGCAGGTCGCCATCGTAGGGGAAGTCGAAGTGGTTCAGCGGCTTCTCGTACTCAAGCGTCTTCCCATTCTTCAGGGAAGCAACCCGGTCGTCTTCGCGGAGGTCGGGAAACTTCACCCACCCCCGCTTCTCCGTCAGTATCTCGGTGGACGGGTGGTAGCATGGTGCAACCACAAGCCCCGTCGTGCGTGGTTGGCAGTGCATCCCGGCCTTTATAGCACCGGCATAGGTCTTGCCCGACCCAATTCCACCGATGTAGGCAGTAAACCTGTCCGGGCATTCTATGAATCTGGCCTGTACATCGTGTACCTCTAACCGGGGCACTTACCCTCGACTTTTTCGTTTTTTCTGTAGCGGAATGGCAATATTTAGCAACGCATTTCGCTATGGCGAACTAAGCGAATTCGCCAGGCGAAAAACCTATATAGGGAAAGAGAAAGGCGAAATTCTTCGTTTCGCTTTTCTCTTTCTCTATAGGCGAAGCGAAAAGCGAAAAGGCTTGGGAAAGACTAAACGTTAGCGATGCGAAGATCGAAAATGGGGGTGGTGGTTTCGCCATGAGGGCTGATGGTTAGGGAAGTTCAAGGGTTTTTGGTTTTGAGAAATACGGTAGGGAGTGAAGAGCAGGAGGGGTATAGGCTTTGGGGGAGGTAGGGTATGGGATAATCGTCAGTGATCGTCGCTCGCTACGCTCGCAGCCCCCACCACCCCACCACACCCCTACCACGCTTCGCCGCCCCTTGGGTATCTCGCCGGTACACAGCCACCTACCCTATCCCATCCCTCCCACTATCATCGTCGCCTAGGGCCCTAGCGCGTCGCTGTAGCGCGCCAACCCTACTCTTGAGTATGAAGATACTAGTGCCTAGCATCGCGTGCAGCACAGCGCGTCCTAGGCCCCTCTGCGTGGATGCATGTTATGTCGAGTATCATGGCTGGTCTAGCTTACGATAATAGTCGTTATCGCAACGTCAGCCGTCAGCCGGTGGCTCGTCGAGTAGGCGAACCGAACCGTCTACATCATCGGCAGGTGGAGCAAGGGCGGGATCGTCTCGGCGAACAATCACGAAGGAGAGAGCCGTACCATCTCCCGGGTTCAGGTCCACCGTTTGAGTAGGCTTGCCCAGCGTATAGGCCAACACCACTTCCGCCGCTTTTACCGATGGGCGCTTGCTGGTGGCCATCCTGATCAGGCTACGGAAGATGGCAGTGACGTCCTCCTCGCTCACCGTCCGTAGCGCAGCCGCCATCAGGCGCGCCTGATCCTTAGGCCTCCCTCCCGGGTTCCCCGACTGACCCGGCTTCCATAGGTTCCTCTCTAGCGCTTCCGGTAGTGCTCTGGTGCTGCCGCTGGTGCTCTCACCGTCTATCGTTCACTCCCCTTACTATTGCCATCCACCTAATCTCAGCGGGTCGCCAGTGATGGCAAATTGCCCAAAATAGAACATATGATCTATTGACAAGCGCCTATCTATCTGCTAGACTGTCTCCATCAGGCAGCAACGCACCGGCCACCTAACCTAACGGAGGGAACACAATGGCACGCATTAGCAAGGCAGACCACGACAAGGCGCTTGAGTACCTTCGTGAGTACGTCAAGCCAGGCGACACGGTTTACACCATCCTACGGCACGTCTCGCGCTCTGGCATGGCACGCGATATCGGCGTGGTCGTGATGGTAAACGGCGAGCCCTATGCAATCACTCACCTGGTGGCACGGGTTCTAGGGCTGCGGCAATCCGAAACTGGCATGGGAACCGGCGTGCGCGTGACCGGGGCGGGTATGGATATGGGATTTTCCATAGCCTATGACCTATCTTGGGCACTCTTCGGCGACGGCTACACGCTCAAGCATCGGTGGCTATAGCGTTTGCCCATCGACATACCGGGCCATCCGTGGCCCGGCAGTGGGCGGGCAAGCCCAACACAATCAGGAGGCATGACATGGAGCGTACAACCTGGAGCCGAGACCGGTACTGGATCGGCCACAAGCGCGGTCAACTAGCGGGCGAAGTGTTTGCCAGTAAGGTACAGCCCACACCGGACACTCACGGGCATCTGTACGCCTACGTCACCGGCCCGTTCCTCACCCGCCGCGCTGCCGAGTGGGGTACTCCCTACGGGGCGCACTGGGCCACCATTGCCGAGGCCGAACGATACGCCAAGCGCGACCATAAGGAGGCATGACATGGACAACCCAACCCTCGACGTTCAGGTGCTATCGGGCGACCTTCGCGCCGCACTGGCGAACGTGAAGCGGGCGATCAACCCGCGCTCTAGTCTCCCCATACTCACCTATGGCATGGTCGAGACTGACAACGGGCGGCTCACCCTGCGCGGCACGAACCTGGAGGTAGCAATCTCGCAGACTATCAGCGCTAAGGTAGCGGGCGAAGGTCGCGCCGTTATCCCCGTGCATCAGTTGGCCGCCTCGCTCCCCGCCAAACCCGCCGGGCCGGTGCGTATCACAGCCAACGGTCAGGACGTATCCGTTACGCTGCCGGGCGGCGCAGTGCTCAACTATCACACCGAGGCGCCGGAGGACTATCCGTCTCCGGTGCGCCCGCCCGATCGTGAGCCTGACGCCTACTGGGCCGGGCAGGAGTTGGCCCGTGCCGCCTCGGTAGTGGCCCGCGCCGCCGCACCCGACCAGGAGCGCCCGATATTGGCGGGTGTACAAGTGGAGTTTGGCGAAGGCCGGGCCACTATGGCAGCCGCCGACAGCTTCCGGCTTGCACTCTATCACCTGGAGGCCGGTGCCACCGGGCCAAAGCGCAGCATCATCGTCCCCGCCGCTTCACTGCGGATACTGGCGCAACTAATCGGCAGGCCCGCCAAGCTGGCAGTAGATAACGAGCCAGTCAGCATGTGGATACTGGAGGAGCGGAGCCAGGTCGTGTTCTCTAGTGGCCCCTGGGTACTGGTATCGCAGCTGGTGAAGGGAGTGTTCCCCGACTATCGCCAGATCATCCCTCACACTAGCACGGCGCACGTCATCCCAACGGGCGAATTGCTGAACGCCGTCAAGGTTATGCGCCCGATGGCGAAGCAGGCCAACGGCATACTCCGCTTTGCCTCGACTGACCAGAAGCCCGGCACGCTCGGAGTCTCGGCAGTGGCAAGCGGCGAAGGCGAGGGCGTGGTATGGGTGCGGACTGATAGCCCGCTGCCCTATCGCTTCGCCCTCAATAGTAAGTACGCCCTTGACGCACTGGAGACTATCGGCACTGACCGCCTGATACTGGGCCTCAATGGCGGGCCATCCTCGCCGGTCACGATCCAGCCTACTGACGGGGAACTGCTGACCTGGGTCATCATGCCCATGTATGTGGCCGACTAGCCTAGCACTCGCAGGGGCGGGCCTGTCCCGCCCCACTACTGACAAGGAGACTAGCCCATGACTGACAAGCCTAAGCAGTTGGCCCTAATGATCCGGCCTACCCGCTCCGATCTAGCCCTGCTAGACCGGCTGACTAGCGCCTACCGCACCAGCAAGGTGGGGGCAATCCGCCTGGCACTGGCCTACTTGGCCCAGCACGGCCCGCTCAAAGTAGAGATACCCGCCGATGATGATGAGACCGAGAAGGAGGCATGACCCATGTCCTACCCCAGGACTAGGCCACCACCAGGCCCGCCTAACTAGCGGGCCCTTCCCCCTTCCCCCTGAGCACTGCGATGGCATCCACTAGCACCTGCGGTAGCGGTACACCCGCCTCGCCTAGGTTCTCCGTCACGCTGATCGCCTCGATGGCACAGTACCACATGGCACCGGCGTCTCGCAGGTGCAGCCCCGCACCCGTAAGGCAGTCAACTTGGGCCAGCAGGAATACGGCCAGCCACGTTGCTACTTTCTTGCTCAGACCGCGCCACCCCACGCACGAGGATACCCTACCCTCTGGGATGGCTGCGGCTATGCCCGATGCTATGTCTAGAAACTGTAGGACTAACAGACCTGTGAGCAACGGACTCCAGCCTCCGAGTAGGGCGACGATGGCAGCGAGCACGGCGGCTAGAGCGTACTTCAATTGCAAGAACATAGGCGGCCTCTAACGGTAGGATGGGGAGCGGGCGGGGACTGCGCCGTCACCCGCCCATTGCGGTGCCGCTGGGCACCGGCATGGCATATGGGGTGGGGTAGGATTTGCACCTGTTGACTGTCCAGCCCGCATGGGCGAGAGTTACGACTGTTACGCTCCCACCTAGTACACTGCCCTGCGATGGCCGGTCATGACTCCGGCCACCCACAGGGGCGGGGCATCCACCTTGCGTGCCGACGTGAATCCCCTAAAGTCCCGCCGTGTTCCGCTTGACTCCGCACGCACAGAGGCTTGGCGGGATCTATTTCTTACCAGTAACACCACTCGCAGAGCAGGTCGCCCTCATCATCGTGCCACTCGTGGCCGGGCGGGATGTAGCGCCCACATTCCAGACAATGACGGCCATCCTCGACTATCACCCGATGGTTGCGAGTTGAGGATGCCCGCTCGTCTAGCACCGGCCAATCAGCGTCATGTCGGTCGGCGGGGTACTGCCGGGCACACTCGGGGCAGAGCGTGACATCATCGTCCGAGAACAACACCACCCCGCACTCCCGGCACCGGCGAACCGGGCCATCATAGCGGGACTGCCTTACTACTCCGAGCTTGCGCCTGCGTGCGATATTCTAGCCTCTTGTGTAATTATACCACAGCCTAGTGTTCGCTAGGCGAACCATCGCCCGCTTCCTGCATATCCATCAGCATCCACACTCCCTTGTCCTGGACTAGCGGGAGGTAGGTGGACATGCGGTCGAGCACCGTCCAGGTAGCGGAGCGGGTGTAACCGATGAGCTTTTGCGCCTGCTTGGTGGTCAGCCCTTCCCCATGTAGCAGGTGCCAGCACAGGCGGCACACTGCCTCGGTGGTGGTGAGCCGGTCAGTCACCAAGCGCCAATGCCAGGTCGCAGTTGGGGGAGTGGCCGTCTTCTCGCGGCTTGTCACATATAGCGCAGAAATACCAAGGTGGGTCGCCGTCGTCGCTGTAGTAGGGTTGCCACTCCATCTGTCGCAGAAGTGCCCGTAGTACCTGATTGTCCCCACGGAAACGATCGGCTATGTCTGCAACGGCGGCGTCAAACATCTGCACGCCACGCAAGTGCTCTACCTCGTCGAGCAGGTCGGGTATGTCGGTGCGTGATTCGGCTGCCAGCGCGGCGTTTGCGATACACTGCGGGCATATGTCCTCAGCGTCGCCCAAGTACGCAGCGTTGTGGCCACCGAACACCAATCTCCAACTGCCGTCGTCTCGGTCGGCAACCTCCCACGGCCCCGGCGTAGCCCTCTGCACCCGTGCCTTGATCTCCTTCAGCCGCTCATCGGATAGCATCGACAGCCTCCTTCAGTGCCTTGCTAACCTCAGCCACATCATCCCGTGTCATCTGCACCGCGCTGGGCAGGGAGAGGGCGTGGTCGTAGATGTACCAGGAGTTCGGCCTGGTGCGCCTAGCGTGGCGCTCGCCCCGGTGGTCGTGGATCAACTGGCCGGAGATGGGGCGGAACATGCGCCGGGTCTCTATGCCCCGGTCTAGCAACTTGTCATGCACGGCGTCAGGGTCTACGCCTTCGGGAAGGAGCACGTTAGTCAGCCACCAGGCGGGGAACACGTCGCCCTGCGCCTCTTCTTGGAAGCGCCACCCGTCTAGCGTCTCCCTGTACCATGTGTTGAGGTCTTCCTTCTTCTCGGTTAGCTCCTCTATGCGATCCAGTTGCCCACATAGCAGGGCAGCACCGATAGGGTTGGGCCTGGCGTTCAGCCCTACCCGCTCGTGATTGAAACTCTTGCCCCGCCTGCCCTGATCCCATAGCAACTTTGCTATGTCGTACACCTGATCGTCGTCGGTCAGCAGCAGGCCGCCCTCGCCAGCGCCCAGGTTCTTGCTGCCGTTGAAGGAGAAGCACGCGATCCACCCGTGCCGCCCCACATCATCAGTGCCCAGGGCTTCGGCTGCATCCACGATGGCCCGCTCTGTTGGCACGGTAGCCACGTTCCCGAACAGGTGAACGGGGGTGTAGATGTAACTGCCGCTCTCCGTCCACGCCCGTACCGTCCAGGTGTCGGGGTCTACATCCTCAGTCGTGACGGTCAGGCCAGCACGGGCGGCGGCGTTGGCGGTGGCCCCGAACGTCAGGTCGGGCATCACCACAATGCGGTTGCTCGTGAGTTCGAAGGCGGCACGGTAGGCCAAGTACAAGGCGGCATCACAACTGGACGTGTACAAGGCGTGCTTGCGGCCATAGGTTTTGCAGAACCAGCCTTCGCAGCCCTCGATGTAGGCACGCCACTTTGGCCCCTGGCAGTTCCGCATCCAATCGAGAACACATTCCTCTTCAGCCTCGCCATAGTCGGCACGGGCGAGGGGGTAGCGGATTGCCACTACCCTTCTCCTGTTACCGCAGCGTACAGCGCATTCCATACAGCCGTGCCACTGCCCTGTATCGGCTCGTCCTTTTCAAGTCGAGCTTCCATTTCGTAGCACGAATTGGGATACAAATGGGACCACTTGCCAGGCACGAACTCAAAGCCGAGCTTGCTATACCACGCCTGGGCCACGGTATTCGCAGGCTTAGGGTGAACCACCCAACTGCTAGGGCGCACCATGCGGCTGAGCATGGCGTAGGTGCGTGACATGCTGCCCTTGCCATCGGGCCAACCCCGCAGGATGCCGTCCAGTTCGCACCGGGGCCACGACTCCCGGTCTAGCCTGAAGCCCATGTGCCCTATCGGATGCCCGGCAAGCAACTGGCCTTCGGGGTAGATCAAGTAGATGATGCGGGGGTAGGGGAAGTAACTGATGTCGAGCCACTTGGTATAGGTCTCGGCGTTCACGGTGGCCGGATCGGCGGGGTAGGCGTCCTTCGCCTCGTGCCGCCACGATGCCAGCATACCTACTAGGTCGGGATTGATAGCCAGCAGGTCACGGGTGATAGGCACAAGTGTGATGCCCTCCTGCACGGCGTAGTGCAGGGCCTCACTCTCGTTCTTCTGGTACTCGATCCAGTCCACACGGTCGTCGTAGGTGTAGCGCTGTGTCCAGTAGGTGTACCAGAGGTCGGGTGTCAGCACTGCGTATCCTCCACGAATCGGGCCAACTGCTCTCGGCTCTGCGCTTCGGCCTCAGCGTAGCGCCTACTCACGGCGTTCTCTCCGTTGCTGTCCGGCTCCACTTCCAACCGTGCCCGCTCCACCTCCAGTTCGTCGTACCCAAACGCTACCCCTACCAGGCCCAACCGACTCGCCTCGTACTGCTTCCTGGTGAACATGGAGTTCTCTGGTAGGATGGCGTAGCACCCACATAGCCCCGCCTCGGACATGATGAACGTGTCATAGTCCAGGCACAGCACATACTCCCGTGCCCGTAGGTAGCCCGCTAGTTCCTGCCGGTGGTGCGGCAACCCGAAGCGGAACCTGTGTATCTTGGGCAGCAACTTGGCTCCGTTGGGGATCGGGTCTATCCACTTGTGCGGCTGGTGATACAGGCAGCCGCCCTGCTTGGCCGGTAGGTCACGGGCATGGAACCACTGGTGCTCTACCGCTGGTAGGTACAACTCAGGGGCGTCCAACTCAGGCATCTTCGCCTTGTGGAACACATAGACCTGCTCCCCTTCCACTTCCCCTGGCGTCCACGCTGTGCCCTCTATGTTGCGTTGTGTACCAGGAGGGGCCAGTACCCAGCGGATCACCCGCTTGGCACCAAAGGGATTGCCCGGCACCACTTCGGGATACACCACGGGCGCACCCTTCTCTAGCCAGTAGCGGAACTTCTCCATCTCCATGACGGGGACGTTCAGCCCGCCCAGGTCGTAGCCCGTGTTGAGGTCATAGCCTGGCTGCATGTAGGCCCGCTGGCCCATAGCATTGAGGTTGTGTACCAGATGGGCTAGTACCCGCTGGCCCCCGGACGTGGGGTCGAACCTAGCCCCGGCGACGATGTACGGTCTACTCATGCTCACCCCCTAACGCTCGCTCGATGTAGCCCAGTGCCGTGCCATCCTCGATCATCTCTGGCGTGACCCGCACGATGCGCCAACCACGGGCCGCTGCTTCGCTGTACTTCTCGCAGTCCTTACCGAACCCGATCGGCGAGGTGTGGCGGCCACCTACCCAGCGACCGCCTTCCACTTCCACCGCTACCATCTTGTCAGGCCAAGCGAAATCTAAGCGCCAGCGCCGCTCGCAGAAACGGTGTTCGCGCACCGGCTCCGGCAACCCAGCGGCGCGGATGTGCAGCGCCAGCGCGTCCTCGGCCTCACTCATCCGCGCCTCGCAGCGCCGCGTCCAGGGCACAGTCGGGGGCGTGGTCTGGCTGGTGCCCTTCGCAGTACGGGCATGAGTTCCAGCGGTCGTCCCCTGTGTCGCCGCTCCACTCCACCTCTCGCAGCACGCCCTCCAGCCGGGCCACGCGGGCACGCAGGCGGTCTACCTCGGCCAACAGGTGCGGTATGTCATCGCCCGCCGCTACAAGATCGTCGTATGTCTCTATGCCCTTCTCCCACCGCGCCCATATCTGCTTCAGGTCGGCGTCACTCAGTGGCGTCGTCATCGGCGGCCCCCTTGTCAGCCAACCACATCTCAGGTGGCGGGCCTTCGTGCGTCCATATTGTGCCTGGCCCGTAATCTGGGCGCTTAGGCTTGGCCGCTTCGAGCGCCATACGTAGCCGCTCCACCTCGGCCAGGAGGTCTATTGACGCCCCGACCAGGAACAGTATGGTACGCCGCTCTTCGTTCCGTGGTTGGCCCGCGTGTAGCGCATACTCCCACTCGCACCGCGCCCTAATCTCGCGCAGCCGCTCGTCACTCAGTAGCGTCGTCATTCGTGGCCTCCTAGCTGCACCGCTCGACAGTACGCAACAGGTACTCCAGCCGTTCCACTTCGGCCTCCAACTCCGCAATCCTCTCCCGCGCATGATCCAGGCAGCAGGAACCGTCCGGTGCGGCGACGTGCATCGTCTCCCCGTCCAGCGCCACGGACGCGGCGGCTTCGCGCAACAGGTCTAGGCTCATCCAGATAGGTTCACTCATCGGTCACTCTGTCCCCTTCGGCCATTCCTGGATCGTCTCTGGCCATCGCAGGTTCTCTTTAAGCCACACGGGCACGCCCGCTGTCCGCGCCTGGTCTATCAGCCCTTGTACCCACTCGCGCTTCGGCGGCGTCGCGCCCGGCCCTGTCATCGCGCCGATGATGAGCCACTCCAGCGACCCAGGGTCATGCCGCATCATTAGGTCTATCGGCCCCATAAGCGGCTCGGCGCTCAGGAACCGCGTCTTGGCCTGGGTGTTAGCCAGCGCCGCCAGCGCTCGCCCCGCCGTCTCATTGTCGATAGCCGTAGCCCCTACCCAATCCCTATCCATCCATACCATGTCCTCTAGGGCGAGGGGATATTTGGTGAGATATTGGTAGGTGTGCCAGGGCGCGTCGTCTGCCGCACGCAACACCGCCCCGATCCACTCATCTGGCACCCACGGGCCGAATAGGTCGGCCACCGAACACACGAATATCTTGCTAGGCGTCGCTACCTTCGCCGGTTCACCTAGCCGCTCCTCATGCAGCGTCGGCTCGAAGCTCATGCCAAACCGCTCGTAGGTCTTACGGGCATAGCAGTAGTCACAGCCGCGACGGCAGCCGGTGACAGGATTCCAGGTGTAGTCGCACCAGCTTATCTTCCCAGCCCCTTGTCGGTTCACCGCGTCACCTCCCCAGCCATGCTTGCCGCTCGCCCGCCTCTACCCGCTGTGTCCAGCCCCTCCGAGGCCGCGCCATCACTCACCCCCGCTAATCTTTCGTATCCCATTTCGCTTTTCGCTTCGCCTATAGAGAGAAGGGAAAAGCGAAATGGCTTTTCCCCTTCTCTCTTCGCCATTTCTCCAGGGGATTTCGCTAAGCGAACTGGTAATTAGCATCACTTAGCCGCCAACGCCCAGGTGCTATCGGCCAGGCGAATCACCTTCCCGGTGTTCTTCAGTTTGCTCAGTTCCTTGGATACTACCGTGTTGTCCACCACGTCCAGGGCTTCGGCCACCTCTCCGGTGGTCATGCGCCCGTGTGACAGGGCGGACATGAGGCGTTGTGCCCAGGACAGCTTGCCAGCGAACTCCGGTTCCTCGGTCAAGTCTATCTTCTTGATGCTGACGCCCATCAGGGTTTGCTCGCCCTCCGGCCCCTTGTTGTGGAACGCCAGGCGATAGCCGTGCTGATTCTGAATGCGCCCGTTGTTGCTCTTCACGTTCTCAAAGCGAACCTTGGTCACGTCCGATCCTTCCTCCCGTGCCGACTCAAGAAACCAGGCGATCCTAGCCGTGTTTCGCCAATATATACTGCCGAAGGGGTTGCTCTTGCCCTTATTGTCGGGCTGCATACTCCCCTTGCTTACATGGCTAATGGCCAGGATGCAGGTGTTGAGCGAGCGAACGGCGTCGAAGAACGTGGTGGCCGAGGCGCTTTCCTCAAGCGGCCCGCCCGATGCCAACGAGAGCGAGTCAACGATTGTCAAGCCTATGCCCCAACGGGAGACTTCTGCTCTTAGCTGAGTGGCGCTGTCTGCTAGGCTCCCAACCATGCGCTTGTAACGGATGGTCGGTAATTCTTCCTCGAACGCATACTCAGTGTGGATCGCGCGTAACCGCTCGGCGTGTGTCCAACTGTCGGTTTCCCAGTCTAGGTAGAGCACTCCCTTCGGCTCGGCCTTGGGCGTACCCAGGAGAGGCTTGCCTGTCGCTACGCTGTAGCCCATCGCCAGCGCCAGGACTGACTTACCCGTGCCGCCGTCGGCGAACATGACGGTCGGCCCACCGTATTCGATGTAGGGCCAGAGCAGCCAGCGAGTGTCACGAGGCTGCACATCCCGCAGGTCTATGGTCGGCTCGCCCTCTCGGCGTATCTTGACGGCTCTCGCGCTCACCTGGAGCAGCGCCCCTTGCCAGTCGAAGCCAGGGCAACGGGCGGCCAGTTGCTTGGCTAGGCTCGCCCGTGTACTCATGGCGCTTAGGTTGATGCGCCCCCACTCTAGCACCCCGGCTGCCGGGGGCATGGTGGTGGATACCATGATCTCAGCAGAAGTCTCGCCCTTGCCCTCGGAGAGACGGGATAGGCGGGCCTCCACTACCCCGCCATCCCAGGTGAAAACGTAGTCATCGCCCTCTATGTGCAGGTCGTAAGGGCCCACCACGTCGCTCACAGTTGCACGCCCTTGAACACGACCACCGCGCTAGGGAACGGTGCACCGTTGGTAGCGTCGCCGAAGCGCAAGCGCCCCCGAATTACATAGACCTCACCTCGCATCACATAGTCATGCCACCAGGCAGTGTCGGTTCGTGACGGGATGAGGCAGACAACCGTGGCTCCACCTTGCGATTCTTCGTAAGCCTTGCGAACCCACCGACCTATTTGCCTCCCGTAGGGCGGGTTCATCCAGCACACTTCGCCCGCCCACGACCGCCCCAGAGCATCATCTTCCTTGGTGTAGTACCGCTTGCATTTAGACGTGTGCGGCTCCGCACATACGTCTATGGTGAAACCGTACTCCGCATCCAGTTCGGAATACGCCGCATCAGGAGTCTCCCATGTAGCGCTTCGGCTTGTGAACAGTGCCCTATTGAGACTCACAGCTGCACGCCCCCTACTACCTGCGGCTCCACTATCCCCTTGGCTACCCGCTCCGCTTCTACTAACAACTCTCTCGCCTTCGCGTACCGCACCAGGCGGGTAGCCAGCCGCTTCACAATGTCCGTCTCATCTGGCAGTGGGTACAGCCCCGCCTCCAGCCCCTGAACTCTGTTGTCGCGTTGTTTCTGTACTCGCAGACAGGCATCCGTCCATTCGCGGATCACTGCCTGGCTAACGTAGACCAGATAACGGGGATCGCCCTTGCCCTCCCAGGTGGCTCTCGCCTTGCCTTGGGTCAGGTGCCAGGGGCGCAGGCCCGCCCGTGTCGCAACGTGACGGGCCTGGTCGCCAAAGGCCAGGAGCATCCCGCAAAGCAGGTCTTCGCTCCGCTCATCTCTGTACACTAGAAGGGGATGTCCTCATCCTGTACTCGTCGCTGCGGCCTGTCTGGCGTGTCATCCTTGCGCCCTAGCAGTTGAACGTCATCGGCCATGATCTCGATAGTGCCCTTGGCGTTGCCCTGCTTGTCGGTGTAGACGCTCAGGCCCGGTCGTCCCATCACGAATACCTGCTTGCCAGCGAGTAGGTATTGAGCCAGCTTCTCGCCCCGATCCCCCCACATGCTGACCCGATACCAGTTGGTCGAGTCTTCCTCGTCCTTGCCCCGCCTGCTCACGGCTACCGAGAACGAGCACACCATCTTGCCCGTCCTCGTCGCCTTCACTTCGGCGTCTCTGCCGATGTGGCCGATGATGCTGATGCTCTCGTGGTTAGGCACTGACCTCTTCCTCCTCGATGAACTTGGGAACCCGCAGCATGTCGGCCAACTCGCCTTGCGCCGCCAGGCTGTCTTCCCGCTTGCGCTTGTCCCACTTGATGATCTGCCGTACCACTTCTTCCTTGTCCCACTTCTCCCGCTTGGCCAGGTCTACGAAGTCGGACTGCATCGGCCCCGTCCAGGTGACGATGTACTTGGTCTTGGGATTGTCCGGGTCAGGCAGCTTTGTTGTGCCGATAAGCACTCGCCGAACCATGTCCCAATTGATAGCATCCGAAGGAGAGGCGGGAGGGGGCGCACTCTCCTTCGGAGCCGGGGAGGAGGATGGCGTGTCGTTTTCGTCGGCGATGAGGGCCATAGCCGTCTCGTTGTGCATCCCCAGGCCCAGGGCCGGGCCGAGCGTAGAAGCGCCGAACTTGATCGCTTCGGTAAGGCAGCCCTCCATCGCCATCTGCACGTTGCTGAACATGATGTCCTGCACGCCCCCGCCCCTAGCAGGCTGAGCGGCGATCCACCCGATAGCCGGTCGCTCGGCAATGGAGCCGTTGGCGAAGCGGAACCAGATGGTGTACTTGCCGTGGTAGAACGGGGCGGTGCCGATCTCCCTCTCCAGTGTCGGCCACTGCTCTACCCTCACGCCCCAGTTGTCGGGGCCGAATATGGTGTTGAGCTTGTGTTCCACGATCGAGCCGGGCATGTGAGCGGGCTTGTACTTGGTCGCCCGCACAATCTCTCCCTGAGCAGCAGGGGTGGCCAGGGCGGCCACCTGCTCCTCGTAGCTTAGTTGCTTGCGTTCCGTAGCCATCGTGCCTCCAACTCATCTAAGAGTTCCATGCTCATGCACTCGACTTCCCGAACTAAGGCCGCCGTGGCCATGATGCCGGTGTGTTCTGCGATGGCCTGCCCCTTCTCATTCCAGGTGAACAGATCCGAGTCGTGATGCGTCGCCAACCCTAGTTCCTCAAGCCGCTGCCCTGGTCTCACAGTTCTTCCACCGCCCACACGTCCACGTCACACACGTCCGTTGTTGGCTCCAGCCGTAGCACCCGGTACACCCGCTGGGCCAGGGCCTTGGCCGCTTCGCTCGCCTCTTCCTCGGTGTACAGGTCGAGCGTGACGTGCAGGGTGACGCTGTACTGGCGCTCCCCTTGCGGCTCGGCATCAATCCCCTCGTCGTGCCCGTAGCGTTCCATCAGAGCGTACTTAGTAAGCACCGACTTCCTCCTCGAAGGAGAACTCTTCGTCGTAACCGTCCTGCGTGAAGTCGTCGTACTCGTACTCGTCGTCAAAGGCGTCACCGCTGTCATCGAGCAGGTCATCCAGGTCAGGGTCAGGGGAGCAGTACGGACAGTCGAAGACCGTCTCGTTGTCGTAGACAATCCCGCCGCTGACCCACGTCCTGTCCCCGCCCTCTACCACTGATCCCGTATAGTCGCAGTGCTTACAACCTAGCCCGGCCATCGTCATCGCTCCTGCTGGCCATCGCCAGCAACGCCATCGTGAGAAAGCCCAGCCACCACCCGACCACGAGCGCCAGCGCGACTCCTAGCAAGTGACCTCCTAGCGTCTCTCTCCATCCAGTACAGCGACCCAAAGATGATGAGCATCCCGATCACTAGACCCAGATCGCCCGGTACTTCCCACATCGTCTTCCTCCCCAGGAAGGATTTCCCAGTAGGTAGTAGGCCGAAAGCACAACAAGAGACCGGCGCTCGCCCCTTCCGGCTGCTCCCGTCTCTGCTCATGCCAACCCCCTACTAGGTGATGGGAACATCTTACTACCTTTTGGGAAGCCTGTCAAGTGGCAATTTCAGGCAACTTGGGCTAGACTTCTAGGCAATAGTGTAGTACGATGGTACTACGTCTTAGACCAGGGGGCATGGAGGTTGGAAAGTGGCACGTCATGTGACGAAGTTTGGGCGGTGGCTGCATGAGATGATGCGGGAGAAGGGGATATCGAGTCAGAGCGAACTCGGAGAACGCCTGCAGGTTCCCCCCAGCAGTGTCACCAATTGGGTCAGGGGCTACTCGCTTCCCACCCCAGAGAACTCGGCTGCCATAGCCAAGACCTTCGGGGTCAGTGTCGCCAGGGCCTACGAGGCGATGGGTCGGATGCGCCCCGTTGACGAGACCGACTATCGGGACTGGATCGAGGCGCTTTCGGCGGCTACGCCGGAACAGCGTAGTTTGATTCTGGACTACGCTCAATTCGTGACGGCCCGGCATAGTAGAGCCGAAGCTGTTGCAGAAGCGGACAGAGCGGAGTGCCGAGAACGAGGCTAAAGGCGGCGTGGAGTTCTTGCGGTGTTGCTTCGACGACGAGGACGATGAGGGATTCGATGTCCGAGTCCTGCACGATTCACGACCTCCTGTCGCGGAACACTTAGCAGTATACACCCGTCCTGTAGTTATATCAACTGGATTCCGAACCTGACTTTCGTCTCCGGTTTCGTCATCTTCGGCGTAGTAGGCGCGTAACCACTCGGCCTGCTGCCGCCAATACTCCAGCGTCGGCTCCGCTTTCACCACGGGCGGGGGCGGCGTTTTCTCTTGCGCCCAGGACGGCGTGTACCTGGGCATGGTTCCCCGTTTGAGCACGGTCATGGCGTAGCCGCCCTTGTTCCGCACGTCCTGCATTCTGTGAATGATGGGCACCCACGCCCGCACCAACTCCCACCGCTCTAGCCCACTCGCCTGTACCGCTTGCACCTGGGGCAACGTCCAGCCCCAGACCAGCAACGCCCGCATGATGGACGTGTCCGAGTTTAGATAGGGTGGCAGCGCATCTGAGTCCCCCATGCTATCCGTATTAGGTCTAGGGATAGATGGAGACTCAGAAGACCCTATATAGTTTTGCCTGTACTTACGCCGATGTACCGGCACTTTTATACAGGGTGGCTCACCAGGGGCAGCGTAGGCGTAGGAAGGGCCACGCCCGAAGCGGCGTCCACACTGGCAGGCCGGGCCGGTGGAGACTCGCCCGCACCGAGGACAGACGGGAAGCTGCTGCAGCTGGCCCGCCCGCACCATCGCCGCTACCCGCTTGCGAGCGGTGACGTAGGAGCAGTACAGGCGATCTTGCCAGTCGGCCCAAGAGAGGACTTGCCAGGGCTTGACAACATGGAGTACACTACTACCAGACAACACCGCTCCTCGCCTACGCGACTTGCCGGTCGCAAAGGCTGAATCGAATAGGTGGACACGCAAGCCCCTGGGTTCCCCACCGCAGGGGGCTTCGTGTTTCTAGGAGTTTACACCCGATTACCCTTCTCGTCAACCAGGATCAGGGCTTCCTTCCTCCCTCCACAGTACCAGCACGGATCGACCCTACGGAGGCGTGTCCCGTCTGGCAGCCTTTCTTCTGGGATGTACCCCAGCCCGTCACACATGGGGCACGTTCCCCAGGCTACGCGCGGTGGGTGGATACACGCCTCGTAAAGCCCATCCAGGGCTTCCTTCGTGATTACGTCAGCCATCTTGCCTCCTGGCACATTATATGTCACAATGGGCTGTGATGCAACAGGGAGGTGACAATGGATCAGCACCTATCCCCTACAGACGCCGTGGCCTACACCGGCCTGACCCGCCGAACGCTCATCCGAGACTTCAATGCGGGCACGCTGAAGGGCTATCGGGTGGGGTCGAACCGCTTCTATGTGGTGACGGATGACTATTTGGAGGCGAAGGGAATCGAGGCCAAGACGCCCGCCATCGAGGCGCGAAGCCTGCCTGTCACCGAAGATAGTCTCACTGAGACAGACCCCGATGAACTGGTGATGCTGCGGGTAAGGTGCGCCATGTTGGAGCGGGAAGTGGCCTGGCTGAGGGGCGTGGTAGAGCGGCGGGAGGAAGTCCCGATCCTGCAACTGGCGCCCCCGAAACAGAAGCAGCCGAGCATCATTGCCCGGCTGCTTGGCGCTATGGGTAGGGGAGAGACTAGAACGCAAACACGTCCGCATAGTTGGCTCGCACCTGCCCAGGGAGAGCCGCCAACCCCTTCTGAGTAGCGAGTGCCCCCAAATAGGCATACAACTCGGTCATGCGCCCGTAGTAGGATTCTGGGTCAACAACGGCCTGGTCATACCACCGCTTAGCCACCCCCCACGCTTCCCGCTCCGACTCTGGTAGGGTGTTGGGGTCTTGGCCCAAGAACTTGATGGTGTCAAGGGCGAACTGGGTCTGCTTCTCTGGGTTGGCCTTGAAGTTCTCTGTGAACAGGGCGTGTAGGGCTTCGTGAACGTAGGCGTCGGTGTCGCCCGGTAGGCCCACGATGTTGGGCTTGGTAGCGTCCCCATAGGTAAGCTGTGACCACAACTCCCCAACGAGGCCGGTGGGGGGCGGGGCGGCATACCCCATGAGAGTGCCGGTATCGTTGTCCCTGGCTCCCACCCCCTCGTAATACCACATGGGCAGGTTAGGCCGAGCGTAGTAGTTAGTGTTGTCCCGTGTCCACTGCTTCGTAGCGTCCAGCAGGCGGGTCTCTTCCTGTAACTGCCGTTCCCGTTCCTCCATCGTGTCCCACAGGCCCAGGGCACCACCGGCACGCCCGATTAGAGACGTGATCGGGTTGGCCCCCAGCCCTAGAACGTAGTCGCCGATGGTCTGTAGGAAGTTGGGGTTCTTCAGTCGGGGCGTAGCGGCCTGCTGCTGTGCTGCCGCTGGCGCCCCGCCACCGATGGCCGCTAGAGGGTCAGCAGCAGTGCGGTTGTGAAGTTCGTTCCGCATGGCGGTGTAGTCGGGGGCGGCCTGCTGCTGCACGGGCAGGGCCGTGTCGGCAAAGGGCTGGGCTTCCCGTGGCGTGCGGCTGGCCTTAGCCGCCCTGACTACTTCTACCAGGCGGGCGGCCATCTCCCGCAAGCGCTCCCGCTCAAGATCATCGGCTAGTTGCTGCTCGTTTCTGACCTGTGTCTCGGTATCCTCATAGACGGGCATTCTCCCACCTCATGTGGCCAGTTTCTTCAGCGCCGCCCTGATGCTGGCTAAGTCCATGTACGGCGACAGGGGCCAGGGGTAGCCGTCGCGCAGAATGACCGCCCCTTGGGTCATGCGCGGGTAGGTGTTGGGCCGCATGGCGTCGTACTCTAGTCGGTCGGGGTCGGCACAGAGACCCGTATCAATGCCAAGGAATCTCCCACTGGCATCAGGAGCAAGTCCCCACAGGTGGCCGTGTCCGGCAACAACATTACGGTGGTACTTCCCCGCCAACGCCGATGCAACCTTGCCCGGTGTCCGGCTCGCCTGTTTGGGATGACACACCATCCATTCGTCAACGTAGCAGTAGTAGTAGCCGGTGTAGGTAACGGCGTCGGTGAGTGAGACAAGCCGCTTGATCCTCCCGTCTGCCAGCTGGTGCAGGCCGATGCGCTTGTCTAGCCTGCCTTCGTGGTTGCCCTTGATCCAGAGCACGTCCTTGAAGGCTCCTGCCAGGGCGGTGACAAAGCCCTCCGCCGCCTCACAGTCCTGCTCGAAGTGGGCGTTGGAGTTGGCGTCGAAGGGGGAGAAGGCGTTCATGTCGAGCAAGTCACCGGCGATCACACAATGCGTCGCTCGTGTCGCAAGGGCTATGTCAACGATGCGGTTGGTGAACTCAGCGTCTTGGTAGGGACAGTGGGGGTCGGCCAGGATGAGGGTCGTTCCGGTCAGTCGGGGCGGTTCGTTGAACTTCGGTTGGGTGGAGTTCGGGACTTTGGTAGCCCCGAACTCCCGTAGACGGCGCTCTAGTGTGGCCTGCTTCAGGCCCAGGGCAGCGGCCTCGGCGCTCAGTTCATCGCCTTGCTTGTATCGGGCGTAGAGGCCAGCCTTGCTGGATTCATCGAGTTTATAGAACAAGCCCCCTCCGAGGTCACGGGTAGGTCGGCCCCGCAGTTGGGGCATATGCCTCCCTCACAGGAGGCGCAGCGGACAAACGTGCCACACTCAGGACAGGTAGCCGACAGACTCACAGAACCCCCTCGCTTGTCACCGCCCAGGTGCGGGCGTCTAGTTTCAGTGCCTTCGGTTTCTTGGTAGCCCGGTCGAAGACTACGCACAGGGCGTAGCGATCACCGGGCGTGTAGGATTCGCCTACCCACTCGTAGTTCCGCGCCAGGGCCGCCTTGATGGTGGCAGGCACGATGCCCCACTTCTGGCGGCAGCGCTGTAACTCTGCCGCTGTAAGCGCACTAGGCTCAACCGGATCGTTCGCGGGCGGTTCCGGGGTCTCCACATCATCTCCTAGTCCTAGCAGCGGTGCGGGGTCTACACGGTGGGGCCATACTCGGTTAGCAAAGCTCTTTACCTCGAAGTGCAGGTGGGGGCCGGTGGAGTTACCGGTGTTGCCCGACGCCCCCAACGTGCCGCCAGCGGGAACACGCTGCCCCTTCTCGACTACCATGTGCGCCAGGTGGGCGTAGAGGGTGAACCCCCAGGGATGCACCACCTGGACGTACTTGCCGTAGGACGCATCGCCCAGGTCTTCTACCTTGTCCACAACCCCATCATCAGCGGCCAGGACGGGGGAGCCAGCGTAGCAGGAGATGTCTAGCCCCTTGGCCGGTTCGGGATGCTCGGCAAAGGTTTGGGTAATGCGCGGCTTGTCCCCGTCCATGACGCAGGTGCCCAAGGGGAAGCGCAGACGGGCGGGAATGGTGGCGTCACCGGCAGGGAAGCGGCACTCGTCCCGTCTGGCCGCCAACAGGTCGGCAACGGGGAAGGCGTCAAAGGACTGCCACTCGTTGTTGTCGTAGTCCATGAGGAACAGGCAGGTGCCCTTGACCCTGGGGTCGGTAAGGAGCCGGTGGTACTCGACTACCTGATCGGCGTACTGCTCCTTGCTCATGTTGGCGGCCCAGCCCCGTCGCTGGATGTCGGGTTCGGGCCCGTCCACATACTTGTCGAAGCCGCACTCGTCTATGAGGATGTTGTGGCTGAACGGCTGCATCAGGTGTCGCCCACACGTCCAGGGCCACCAGGCACGAGGCCCGGCCATGCCCCAATACTCGTGCAGCCCCCAGTAGTCGCTACCGTTCATGGCGGCGTCCACGTCCAGGAGCCGTTGCCACTGGTCGCTGCCGTCAATGAGATAGACGGACGGATGGCCGGAGTTGATCTGGCCCACGACACCGTTGAACCCCACCTGATGCGCCCTGGTGAGCCAGCGTCGCATGTAGTCAGACCAAGTGACCCAATGTGTCAGGGGGTGCGTCGAGTGCAGGAGTTCGTTCTTGGAGATGACCAGACGGGGGAAGCCTGGGCGCTCGTCCAGCAGGCGGGCGGTGTCCTCGGCGTCCTTCTCAGGGTAGTCCAGGTTGGGGTTGTCGCTGATCTCGCCATGCACTAGCACTTGGATGGCGTTAGGCGCGACTCGCCTCACCTCCTGCCACCACTCAGGACTAGTGACCGAGGCGAATCCCTTCACCACGGACGGCTGCATTCTCTCGATGATGGGGGTGAGGTTCTGATGGCGCGGAAAGCAGAACATACCTGGGATCGTGGGGCACCTCCTACTAAGGGATAGGGGTATTGTACTACAATTTAGGGGCTAGGTCAAGGGGGTTAGGCCGAAAACAGGAACTGCCGTCTCTCCGGTATCTCGTGCATGTAGCCTCCTAGGCCAGTCTCACCATCCCAAACTCAGGCGACCACGCGCCGTAGTACTTCACATTCAAATCACCGCCGCTGCTCTGGTATACGCTCAACTCAACATAATTGTTGGCTAACAACCTGTAGACTGTAGAGATTGTCATTGCGGTACTGCTGCTGACTATGGCATATTCGACTCGCGCAATTGTGTCAGTGCCGCCGGCGAGTATCCGCAGTATGCGCCTGCCAGTAGCGTTGTCCGCCCAATGCACAGAACCGAAGATGAGGTATGTGCCCGTTCGCGCAGCCGTTAGGCGGCTAGTATTGGTGCTGGTGCTGTGAATGTCGTCGGTGTCAAAGCGCTCTGAGTTGAACGTGAGCGCCGTCCAACTATTGTTGCCGATTGTGATATCAGCGTTGTTGTAGACACGAGCACCAATAGCCGATGTCCCAAGAATCGAACCGGTCACTGTCACGCCCGCGCTGCTGATGTTCAGCCGGTTCACCCCGCCAGTGGAGAAGTCGAGGTTGTCGGCGGCGGACTGCCAGAGGCCGGTGTTGGTGTCACCGTCTGGCGTGATGGCGGGGGCACCGGCTGTTCCCGGCCCAACGTACACCCGCCGCCACTGGTAGTCGCTGCTGCCCAGGTCTAGGGCGTTGTCCTTCTCTGGCCGCAGGTGAACCCGGCACTCGATCCAGTCAGAGATGTAGTTCCAGAAGCGGGTCATGCCCAGCAATCTAGCCACGGCGGCCTCTCCCTGATAGAGCGTCCTGGCACACGCCGTTCACGCCTCGAAAGATGTCTCGCTCCCACAGGTCTACCACCGACACCACCTTCTGATTCTTGACCCTACTCATCAGGAGCCGTTGCTTGTTCGCCTCGTCCTTCTCCTTGGTCGGGGAGTGGTAGTATTCGCCCTGGATGCGCCAGATCATCACGCCTTGTGGCAGGTGGTAGAGGGCGAAGTCGTTGACCAGGCCGCCACGGAAGATGCGCCCGCCGAAAAAGCTACTTTGAAATTCGAACCTGATCCGCTTCTTAGTAAGCCAGTCATAGACTAGCACTTCTGGGGACGATGCCCGTAGCCCCTTCTTGCGCCACTGCCACACGATGCGGGCCTGGCGCTCGCCCATGCGCGGGATGAGGGCGCGGATGTCTTCGGGTAGGTCGGTGGCGTCGTCAGCCTTGGGCTGCAGCACGATCTCAGGCGGCTTGACCTTGCGCTTGCCGAAGCCAGCATACTTGTTGATCTTGGTGAGTTTGCTGTAACTCATACCTCAACCACCGACAGGACAAACGTGCGGATGGGAGTGCGGTCGTGGCCCATTGCCTGTCCGCTGGCCCACTCCTGAGTCTCCTTGAGGTCGGTGATCTTGACTCGCTTGGTGTCCCCCGCCATGTCGGTCAGGTCTATGGGCGTGGGGCGCTTGGCAAAGGAGTGGAGCAAGGCGGCCCTGGTAGAGGCGAGAATCTCTGGAGCCTGGGGGTAGTCCGTCTGGCCATCGTATATCTGACTAGAGAACGACGCCGCCAGTTTGTCCTTTATCATCGGCATACACTTCAGCCACCAGGCTTGTAGCTTGGGCGTGTAGGCTGAGTTGGTGGTGGCGAGTTCGATCTTGAAGCGAATCTCCGCTCCACAGGGGCGGGCGGGGTAGACACGATCACCGGCAGCGGGGGCAGCGGACAGGGCGCGGGTGAGCGTGAGGTAGTTTGCGCCAGCGGTAGTCGCCACCCTGATCTCGTCGTTTATGCGCAACCAATGTGTTAGCACCGTTGCATAGAGGGCGTCCACATTGATTGTCTTTCTAGTGCTCCCTGCGGTGACAGTGGGGTTTGTGGCAAAGGCCGACTCAAAAGGAAAGGTGTAGGCGTAGACCCCATCCATGTCGGTCGAGGTAGCGGAGTACAACTGATACCATACGTCCGCGCTTTCACGGTAGCGATCAACCTGATACGATACCGTGAGGGTGCAGGTGGATGGCATGTCGCACTGGACGCCGAACTCCTGGAAGTCCTTGTCCACGGAGAGCAAGTCCATGTCAATCCAGGGCGTGATGAGGTAGCCTTGGGAAGCGTAGGCGCTGCTGCTGTACTCATAGGGGTTATCGGTAGTGTCGGGAAACTCGATGTAGCCCGCCTGGTTGCCAAAGCCGAACCAGAGTTTATACGGAGTGGCGGTGGTGTCGTAGCCCAAGGCTCGTGCTACCTGGCCTACGCCAGGGGCACGGAACAACTCATGCCAGCCGGAGCCGTTGTAAACCAGCACCGAGGACGTGCCCGACGACCCAGCATCCACAGAAGCGACAAGCCAGTTGCTTAGAGCGACCGTGGACTCGACGATGCCTTGCCTGCCGGACGGTAGCCCAGCGTCCTTGTTTGGCCCCACGCTGTCGAGCAAGCCTTCCTGGTAGGACAGCAGAGATGCACCCACGTTGAAGTAGAGCTTGCCGTCCCTAGGCCACACCGCGCCAGCAATGCCATTCCAATCGTCGTACTGCGTGCTGTAATCTACTATCTGGTCTACCAGATCGCCCTGCCTAGACTCAGGCCCTAAGACGTAGAGGCCGTGAGTGGTCAGAACGTAGACATCGTACTCGTAGCCAACTAGGCCCCGGATACGCTCTAGCCGCCCAGGATTACCCACCTTCCAGCCGCTTGCGTTCCAGGTGGCGCCGTCGGCGGTGTAGAAGACCAGATTGTCAGTCGAGTAAGTGGAGCGGTACAGGTAGCCCTTGTAAACCAGCAAGAAGGTAGCAGTGACGCCCGACTTCTCTGCCCAAGTGGAGGTGCCATCGAGCGTCCACAGGTTTCCGTCCCCGTGTGCTACCCACAATACGCCAGCGAACTCAACCATGTCCGTTACAGAGTTGGCGAAGTCTGTCTTCTTGGCTACCCAATACTTATTCGAGTTGTCCCATTGGTATACCGCCGTTCCTGCCCCGCAGTAGAACTTGGTGCCCATGCGAGTAAAACAGCGTGGTACATCGGCCATGTTGGAGGCCGAGCGCAGGTCGAAGAAGAAGTCGAAGTCTACGTCCTCGCTCCAGGTGCTGACCGAGTATTCCATGGAGGTGCCAAGGGCATAGGGGTCGCTCCAGCCGTCGCCCCCCCACCAGAACACAGCCACACTGCTAGAGCCACCTACCAGTACTAGCCAGAACCTATCGTCACCCGCCCCGACCCCGTCTCCGAGCGTAAAGCCGGTGGACCCGAAGTCGAACTCCACCCACCCGAAGGTAGCGGGTACCGAGGCAGTCGCGGAAGACACGACCCCTGAGGGGCTTACCAGCGTGCCACTCGGTTGGCCGGGCGTGACAGGGTCGTCCGTCTCGACACGCAGCGTACAGGTGATGGCAGAGCTACCGGTGGCCTTGGCCTTGATGGCTATCTTTTTGCAGGTGTGAGAGACACACTTGAAGGACTGGGCAAGCTTGTTGGTGGAGTAGGCGCTGTGATAGTTGTACAGGTGGTAGTCCAGGAACCCCGCTGCCCCCACGCTTGTCGTAGTTGACTTGGGCGCAAGGGTCATCTGATCCCGGATGCGGGTGTCTATGTTGTAGGAGTCGTAGTAGCGCTCTGGGTCGGAACTATCCCATATCTCCAGCCCTCGCCCGTGGTGGAAGGACGATTGCTCCAGGACTGACCACTCGTCGAAGGAGCGCCAGTCCTGGGCCTCAGTGATGCGGGTCGCCATCTGCTGCGCCGACTGCCACTGGAAAGGGGCGTCCAGTTTCAGGCCGATGGACTCACCGCTTACCGGGTCGGCTAGGGTGATGTCGTAACGGGGATCGCTCAATTGGACCGCCTCACTTCCTCATACCAGTTCCTACCAACCTGATAGACCATGAGCCGCTTCGGCCTGCGGTTCTGCGGGCGCCCGCCGCCAGCGGGATCGGCGGCCTCTCGTGTAACTAGAAAGTCGTCTAGTCTCAGGTTGCCATTATCGAGATAGATGCCGACCTTGGTGGCCGTCTGGAGTGCAGCCGAGTCGTGTTCCGTGCAGAGCGTGTCGTCCCAATAGACCTTGACTGACGCGCCAGAACAGACAGCCTTGAGGGTACCGTAGGTACCAACCGACACGGTAACGGCTTTGTTCTTGCTTTCCTTGAGGACGCCACCCTCGTAGTAGGCGGTATAGACGGCGTAGGAAGTCCCGCCATCGTAAAGCAGTGCCAGCCACCAGTTATTTGCGTCGGCGGCCCGAAAGACGATAGAGGTGCGAACGCCGTCTGCGTTCACTACCTTGCACTTAGCCTGCACCGTCACGTCCGCGTAACCACAATCTATGTAAGCGTAGCCAGCACCGGCGCTCCCGCCAGCGGCCTCGTTGGCGCTGATGCTGTACACCCGATCGGCCGTTTTGGCCCAGGTCTGGCCTGTGTCGGCAACGCCGAGAGTATTGGCATCGGCCCGATTGAAGGCATCAGAAACTAGAGTGACAGTAGCCATGCCTAGTTCCAATACTCAGGCAGGGTTACATGCACATGCGGGTCGGGCTTGGGCATGGCTCGCTTCTTGGCGTCCCTGGCCCTGGCCATGAGCGTGTCGTATCGGTGAACGTGCCGCCTGTCGTTACCGGCGTCACGGTGCATCAGGCGATCCTCGATCAGGGCGGCCCCGTAGGCGGCGACGAACTGGAGCAGGGCGTCTTCGTACTCGCCTTCGATGGTGACGGCGGTGTAGTCGTTGGCGGGGTAGTCCAGGGGGCCGATGCCGATTAGCCGCAGGTCGTAGTCGGTGGTGAAGGTCTGGTTGTGATCCAGCACCAGTTTTCGAGTAGACGCCCCGCTCTTGCGTACCGTCCAGTTCTTGACCGGAACGTAGTAGGTGGAGTCTTCGTCGCCCTGTATCTCCACGTCTACTAGGTACTCGATGGTAGCGGGAATGTCGTACTCATAGGTGTCATCGGCGATGTCAGTAGTGGTGTCATAGACGCGCTGGTAGAAGGAGGGCCAGGCGGCCCGTAGGGACTCGGACACAGCCTCTAGAATCTCGGCCTTGGGCACTCCGCTCCATACCCGGTAGGCGTCGCCTGCGGCAGGAGAAGCAGAGAACACGGTGGGCACGGTGATGGTGCCGGTCGAGCCTACGAAGTCGCTGATGCGCCTGGACTCGCCTTCGGGCGCGGCGTGCGCCCCACCGGCGTCGGTGATGATTGCCACCCAAGCGTTGTTGAGGTAGTCATCGGCGTACTGGCCGGTCAGGGCGGTAGTGTCTACGATGGTGGAGGTGGAGCCGCTAGTGACGGTGCTCTCCAGGTAGACGGTGCCCAGGTTGCGGGCCACCGCCCCCCATAGCGTGCTACGGAGCAGGGACATTCTTCACCCCCACGACATAGTTGAGTTTCACCGGCGCTTCTTCCTCCCGTCCGTCTGGGCCTAGCAGTGTCCAGTAGGCGTCCAGGGCCTTGGCCTCGCGCACCACGCAGCCCGCGTTGGTGACGTAGGTGCGTAGGTGGGAGATCGTCCAGCCGGAGTGGTACAGGTCTTCGCCCTGATACTGCTTGCCCCAGAGGATGAACGTGGCGGCGGGAGAGGGGTGAGGCTTGATGAGTTCGCGGATGGCCCAATCCACGGACGGCACAATGACGTGCAGTTCCCCACCCGGCTTTACCAGTTCGGCTGCTCTCCCAAGCACCGCCAGGGCAGCAGAGAAGGTCATGTACTGGAGGACTCCGTTGAGCAACACCCGCTCTGCCGGTTCGCTCGGCATTCCATCACAGACTACGACCTCGAAGTCGGGGAACAGATGAGCGGCTACCGCCTCGCTGTCGGGGCCGATAGCGTAGGCTTTAGGTCTGGCGCTCCCCGACTCGCTGGGCTTCGTAGTCGCAAATGCAGGGTTGGTAACGGGTGTACTCTCGGACAAGTCTCCACGCCTCCTGTTGCGTTATCTTGCGAAACTGTTCTCTCAAGTCCATGTTCATAATCGCGTGCCTAACACACGTTGGCCCGGACTTCAGGCCCCAATAGGCCGCCTCGTTCCAACAGGGGCGGGGGCCGTCCGCTCCCTTGACCATCATGGAGCAGCGAATGTACTTCACCGCTCCCACTCCTTGATCTGGGTGGCCCAGAAGTCGTCGCCGTCTATGGCGTACTCGCCTAGATGCTGGCACTCGACCTTGGTATCCACGGTGGCTCGGTAGCCCAGGGGGCGCACCAACTCGTAGAAGAAGAAGTCTTCCGTGCGAGCGCCATCGAACAGGAAGAAGGGATAGTTGAAGTCGTGCTCCATCTTGCCCACGACAAGAGGCTTGTTCCCCATCGCCATGCTCTTGTCTACGTCTTGCGGGGCTACGGGGATGAGCGGGCCGGTGGGGCGCTGGAGTAGAACGTAGTGGTCTTTGATCGCTTCGAAAACGGAGCGGTGCACCAGGCTACAGCCCATGCCGGTGGCGTCTGCCTGGATGATCTCGCCCCGGTAATACTCGGTGATGGGGTAATACTCGCCGATGGTGGCGTTGGGGTCGGTGAGCCGGTAGACCAGGGGAATGACCTTCTCGCCCTTCTTGATGTCAGACCGACCGAAGTAGACCCCGCTGGCGATGGGCACATGGAGCGACAAGAGGCGTGACATTGTGCCAGGTGGCGGCACGGTGTCATCGTCGAACATGAACAGGAAGTCGCTGTCGTTGGCTAGGAACTCGTCAGCGATAGTGTTGCGCGAGGAGTCGGTGAGTGCTCCACCAGAGAAGATGGTGTGCCCCACCTCTACGCCGTCATAGCGGGATGCCCGTAGGACTTCGCCAATTAGCTTGCCCCACCACTTCGGCGACTGCCACTTGTTACAGGGGACACCGATGTCAACCTTCCAGGGCAAAGAACCTCCAAGGGGACGGGGGGAGGGTTGCCCCTCCCCCAGGGGAACTGCTAGAGGCCGGTGGAGAGGGTCGTGTAGACCTTTCCGTGGGCGAGGGTGCCGTGCTGCACGACCAGGGAGAACTCGCCGTTGATACGGAGAGCGCCCGCGATGTCGGCAGCGACCGGTACGTCATACTCGGTGAACGGGTCAAACTCGTAGACACCGATGTAGTCGGGGTCGAGCAACCAGAGGTAGTCGTAGTCCATGTGCCGGTTCGAGAGCATCTCAAGCTCATGGTACTGAGTGACGATGTTCTCAAGCCGCATACCCAGGCTGTTCTCGTCCTGGCTTACCCGAACGAAGCTGGAGCTATCCAGCAGGTTACGGATGCGAGCCGCAGTCTGAGGGTGGCACATGAGGATACGGGGGTTGCCGCCGTCCAGGTAGATGTCCTTGGAGAGGTCGTCAATGTTGGCCTTGGTGATCGTGGTAGCAGACGTGGTGTAGTTGCCAGCCGTGGTAATGAAGGCACCCAGGGAACCGGCGAACCGGGCCGTGGTGGCCGAGCCAGCACTACGCAGGTCGTTGTTCTCCAGGATCAGGGCCTTCTCCAGCGAGCGCCAAAGCTCCAGGAGCTTCTTGTCTCGCTGGCGGGCCAACTCGTCGGTCACGCCGTACTGAGCCAACTTCTGCGCTGACCGAGTAACCTTGACACCATCCTCAAGAATCTGAGTGTAGTTGTAAGGCTGGTCAACGGTCGTGGTAGGCCCGTAGGTAGTATCAGCACCTTCGATCCTGGCGTTACTGACGATGTAGATAGTGGCATCGCTGGCGTGGGTAGCCTGGGTGCCGCTAACATTTCGGGTAACGGTCAGGGTGTTGGTGCTCTGGGTGATGGCGCTTACCCAGATGAACTCGGAGTCGATCTTGATGAGGTCGCCAACGGCGTAGTAACTGCCGTCGCTCACCGTGATCGTGGTGCTGTCCGAGGTGCAGGTGGACGCCATCGTGCCAGACGTGGCGCGGAGATCGTCTTCAATCCACTCGATCTTCGTGCCCTTGGCGTCTCTACCGGCGCTGACCCGAAACTTCTGGTTAGCAGAGCCGGGCGGGAACTTGGAGAGGAACGGCGTGTCGGTGGGAGTAATCATCTGAATGGCATCAGCGATTACTCTCTTGCCGAGGTTGGTGTCCGAGTACGTGGTGCGAGGCTGGTCAGCCCCGTATCCGATAGCCATTGTGGCCTCCGGTTATGATGCTAGATGCGTAGGCCCCGGTCTCTAAACTGCTGTCTGATTTGGACTTTGTGGAGTCCGGTGAGTGCCTTGTTGACCGCTTTCTGGTACTCGTTGTACAGCACTTCTTGGTCGGCAGGGCGGGGCATAGGCTCCCCACCGGCCAGGCGGTCGGCCCCGGTAGTGCGGCGATCCTGTAACTCCTGGCTCTTTGCCAACTGACTCGCCTCTGCCTTCAGGCGCTCCGCTTCCTTCTTGGCTTCCTCAACGGCCTTGCGGGCCTCCTCTAACTCGCGCTGGGCCTTCTTCCTGCCCAGGTTGGCGCGGAGGTCATCAGGGCCACGACCGTAATCGGCTTGGTCTAACTCGGCGGGCTTGAAGCCATACTCATCGAGGATGTCCCGCATCATGCGGTAGGCCCTCAACTGCTGTACTTCTCCCTCAAGCTCTCCCACGGTCTCGTTGATCGTGCCATCGTCCACACCCTGCGACTGGAGGCGGCTACGGGTGTTGGCTATAAGGCGTTCCTTGCTGGCAATCTGCTCCGCTTCCATCGCACGACGCTGGGCTTCTTGGGCAGAGCGGCTTAGTTCAGCCACCTTGCGCTGCATGTTGGCGTCGTACTTACGGAACTCTTCGAACTTAGAGAGGTCTACGGGTTCCGGGGCGGCAGGAGTTTCGGAATGCTGCTCTCCACTCTCGGCTACGGTGGGCTTAGGCTCGGCTACGGGTTCTTCCCGCTCCGTCCCAATCACTACCGCTCCGTCAGCGGTGGGCTTATCGGGCATGTGGTATTGCTCCTATTGCTTCGTTCTGCTGAGGGCAGCCAGGACTACGCGCTGCCATAGGTCGGAGTCTTGCATTGCGGGGCGTCGTGAGGTGTTGGCTCCCCGGAACGTGTCGGGGGAGAACCAGGGGCCGGTGTATCTATACCCACTCCCCCCGCTCGTCCCGCCACCATCGGACGACCCGCCCCCACCACTTCTGGGGGCATACGTCCACCCCCTGGCGGCGTATTCGGCTAGGCTGGCGGCGGTCTGCGGGCGAAGGTAATACTTGGCCCATATGGGATGCTCTTCGGCGTATTTCGCTTGGGCTTGCCGATAGGCCATAGTCCCCGGCATAAGGTTCTCTGATGTTTCCTTCCATTGCTCCTGTTCGTCTCTGGCTTGCGAGTATTCCTTGGGGTCGCCGAAGGAGAGATCGGGCAGGGCCGCCTTTAGTTCCTGCATCCGTTTCAGGGCGGCCTCTGCGGTCACGCCCTCGCGGGTGGCGGGGTCAAGCCACTGCTTGATCGTGGGATCGTCGTAGAAGCCGCTGTCTTGCAGCCTCCAGCCGGGGGCAATCTGCTCGTAGTAGAACAGCCATTCCGGCGTGCTGAACACGTTGAACCGATCGTCCTTGAGTTGGTTACATGCCTGCTCCACTCCGTTTTCGCACATCTGGTAGAGCCGGTTCCGCTCGGAACGGAGCGCGTCCATCTCCGGCGCGGCTCGCTCAAACTGTTCTTCGGTGAAGTCGAAGTCCCAGAAGGACTTCTCCCCGGTCGAGGCGGACGGGGTTCCTAGTTCAGCGCCCCCATCCCCCGCAGCCATAGGTTTGCCATCACTTCCTCCTGGGCCTTGTCCAGGAGTTGCAGGAGCGACATCCACTCCTGGGGCTGCAAGTCCAGGTCTATTAGGTGGTAGAGTTGTAGTGGCTCTCCCTGGTACATCAGTAGGAACTTCGAGTCCTGTGGTGGCTCCGCTGCTGGCCCCGGCCCCGTAGGTTTCCTCGTATTCAGTACCTGGCAGTCCGGTACGGGTAGGCTCTGATTCTCCCATTTGCCAGGGGGAGGTGACGATGGCGGGATCTCCACCGCTGGGTTCGGGGGCAAGGGTTTGGGTGCCCGGCGCTTCGCCTTCCTGTGTGCGATACACATTAGGATCAACGCCACGCTTAGCAGCTTCACTAGCGACGTACAGCGTCCAGGCGAGCAACAATTCGTTAGGGATTTTCTCATAGTCTCTAGTATCCTGATTGCGGAAGAAGCGAGTGAAACAGCCCTCGCCCTCTTCGTTCAGTTCGCATCCGGGGATACCCATGTCCGCGCCCATAGCGTCAAGGTCTTCCGCTAGGTCAACCTTGGTCTGGGCCATCCCGGCATCGGTGAAGGCGTTGTAGAGATTCCAGAGATTGTCAGTGGCCTGGTCGCGGGGAACGTCCCCGTAGTACCACATCAGGAGCGGGTCGTTCTCCATGTAGGCTTCTTTCCAGTCAAAGTATTCGTCAATGACTGGATACTGCTCTCGCATCGCCTTGCGTGTGGATTCGTCAGCCGCCCAATATGCCTCCAGTATTCGGTCGAACTCGCTCTGTGCGGGCTGCCCCTTGCCCTGGCGCATCATGTTCAGAGCATCGGTAGCGGAGATGGCGTCGGGACTGCCGAACTTCTCTGCTGTAGCGGCCTCTAGTCCATTCCAGGCTTCCTTGACCGCCTGCCATTCCTCGAACATCTCTTGGTCGGGGGGTGGGTACTTGCTGGAAAGCGCCGCCATAAACATTGTAACGCGAGTGCGTTCTTCTACTGACAACCCAGCGATGCCAGGCCCATCCTTGTCCAGCATTCGCTCTAGGATTGCGCCCGTCTCATCGTCACCGTACTTGGCGAGCGCCACGTCCCGTTGTCCAGGTGGGATGGAGTTCCACCAGATGTCGCGGATGTAGGCAGTCTCGGCCTCGTCCACTTCGGAGCGAGCGATATCGGCAACGCGATAGTGGTAGTGAGCGGGGTCGTTATAGAATTCGGAGAGGGCCTGCCTGAACTCCTCGTCGGTCATGTTGGCGGCCTGAGCGTAGAGAGCGTCACGGTCGGCGTAGAACTGGTCTAGTTCCCTATCGTAGCCAGAGCGGCCCTTGACGCTGAAGCTGGTGAAGAAGCCCAGGATGTTGAACACGCTGCGCTGGTCGGTCTCCGCTTCGAGCGCCTTGCGGATAATGGGATTATCCGTTTCGCCACGGGCATAGGCTATGGCCGCCTCTCTCGCCTCAAGCGGAGTGATCTCCCCGCTCATGGCCAACTTGCCAATCTGGCCACCAATCCTGCGAAGGGCGTAGTAGTCGGCTCCGGTGAACGGCGTCTGTAACCCCTGTCGCCAGTGCCAGGGCACCAGTTCGATACCCCAGCCATTGTTGAGGCCCATCCAGGCAGTGATGTCACGGAGTGCCCGCAGTGCGGGGGCGGGGTAGCCCATTGCCGCCTTAGCGGCTTCGGCGTCGCCATCAGCGGCCTTGGCGGCGGCATAGGCAGCGATGATGCCGAAGTGAGCGTTGAACCCGTACTTCTCCACGAACTGCATGTACTCGCCCAGGTAGCGATCTATGCCTTCGCCCTCTAACTGGCGAGGCCGCTCGAACGGCTCCCTGTTCATGGAGTTGTAGGGGTTGATCGAGGCTTCTAGGTCAATAATCAGTTCTTCGGGAAGCCAGGGTATCTTCGTGTTATCAATGACGATCTTGTTCCGATACCACTCTGGCAGGTCTTTGTTTTCCTCTTCCAGCCACCGCTTGTAGCGCAGGTACTTGGCAACCAGACCAGGGTGCTGCATCACGCGCAGGGGCAACTTGGCGTAGGTGCGCGTGCTCCAGAAGGGGTACATCAGGAGCAGGGACGCCAACTGGTCAGCAGAGGTCTTGCCGTCGTAGTTATGGTATGCGAAGTGGCGGGCGTGCTCGCCGTAGTTGGCAGCCACCAGGCGGTTCTTGTTGAGGAACTTCATGTACTCGGCGTAGTTCTCGCGGAGGTACTTCTTGGCCTCGTCGGTAAGCGGCTCCACTTTGCTAAGGCCAGGACGGCCCTTCAGGCGTTCGGCCACGTCATCCAGGAACCGCTTCGTGTGCTCGACCTGGCCCTTGATGCTGGCGAGGTCGAGGGAGCCGGTTTCGTCGGCGATGGCACCGGCGACGCCACCCCGTTTTGCAAGGTCGGGGTATTCCCTTAGCACATTATCCGGGACAGGATAGCCCTTATTAATGGCCTCCCGTATCAGTTGCTTGTGCATGTTGAGGTCGTCGGCCTTAAGTTGTTCCCACCCTGCCTTTGTCTTGACTGGAGCCTGGAGATCGTGGAATCGGCGATTCCACTCCATTGCGGCCTCGACCTGGGCCTCCTCAACACCATAGAAGTAGTTATTGTCAAGGCCCATCTTATTGCTGTCAATCCGCATCTTACCGTGGAAATCGTTCCATTCCTTACGGGTCATCTGCCACGGCTCCTTTAGCCGCGCATCTGGCCCATAAACCCTAGCGAACTCAGACCCAGGGGTAGGCAGCACGTCAGTTGCCGCAGCCGCTTCAGGCACGGCCCCCGCCGCTTCCTCAGCGCGAGCCGCTTGGGGGGCGGCTTCCGCTGTCTCCGTGGCGGCCTTGGGCGTGCCTAGTTGTTGGCGAAGCGCATCTCTCGTTTCAACAGAACCAGTCTTGAACTCCTGAAGAAGCTGCTGAATCTGGTCTTCCGTTGCAGAGGACAGGTAAGGGTTAGCGCGAAGCGCAGCCTCGAACGAAGCAAGTTCCTCAGCATCTTGAACCGCAAGCCGTTCTGCGACAGTTTGCGCGCCCTGAGTGCCAGCCTTGGGCGTAGGCGCGGCGGCAATTGGCTTGGATACGTCAGTGCGGGAGTTGAATGTGTTGACTATCTTGGCGAGTTCGTTGGGGTCACTGGCGGCCTTGGCCAGATCAGGGTAGGTGGCTAGAACGTTGGGCGGCACCTTCTCGCCAGCAACAAGTGCCTCTAGGACAGCGCGATAGTGGGAGTCATCCATCCAGTCAAGGTCGCCTCCCATAGGGGCGCCCGCAAAGGAGGCCCCAGCTTGTGTCGCTTTCCAGTCCTGGCCTGTGTAGTATCTACGCCAGCGGTAATAATCTTCCCACTCAATCGTGCCGCGCTTGTTTTGCGGGAACTTCGCCTTCATCTCATCAGCGAACTGTCGTGCCGTTAGGCCGCGCTTGATTGCGTCATCGGCAGCGTCGCGGAAAACCGGCGCTTTGTTGCTAAAGTCCAGCCAGTTTTCATCATTGTACGCGCCCGGCCTGGCTGTCTTAGCCTGGTGAAGTTCAGTGCGTGTCATCTCCCACGGTCGCCTCGCGACAGCCTTGGGCGTAGGCGCGGAGGCAGTTGACGTACCCACGGCAGCCTTGCCCGCGCTTGGCGTGGTCGGCCACTTTCCAGTGACCGACTTGTGCCAGTTCATGTATTCCTGGTACGCCTTGTTTAGTTCCCGACTACCTTCCTTGGCAGCTTTAGCCCAGGCGTTATCGGCATGGATGAACATGCCGTTCACTTCTGGAGTACGCCCATTCTTGGCAAGGGCGTCCTTGGCGTCATCCCACACCTTTCTCGCGTGGGCGAAGGCCGTATCCGCTTGTTCTTGGGCTGACACTAGGTTGCCCCAGATACGCTCCGCTTCAGCAGACTTGGGTAGGTTGGCAATGTCCTCTGTCGCCTTTAGCACCTTAGCCTTGGCGTCAAGGTAAGGGCGGTATCGCTTGGCGTGGACGTTACTACGCCACTGCAACCGATTTTCTGGGATGCCCTCTGTCCCGGTCGCCTTGGGCACGAGTTCATCTAGTTCTGCAATATGCTCGTCTAACGCCTCAGCGCCCATCTTGGCCGGATCGTAGGTCTGCGGATTCTTGCGAATCTGCTGGATCGCTTGCCCTTCAGCCGAGTCTACGCGGGGGTTGTCCTTGAGGGGGTGCTTCTCGACGTAGGTGTCCAGCGTCTTGTTCTGCGCCTTGCGGACGGCGGCGCGAGCGGTGTCGTCAGGGGCGTCAAGAATCTTCTTGAGTTCTTCTTCGACGTTGAGGTCGTAGGCTTGCTTCCAGGTGGCGGGGCCAAGTATGTCGTCCACCTTGGCGGTGCCATTGAACACCTTAGCCATCTCAGTGCGGAACTGCTTCTCGCTCAGGCTCCGCTCGCCGATGTGGCGTAGGTAGGCTTCCTGGGCGGGGGTGAACATGCCCTTGGGGGCGGCGGCCAGGTAGTTGTCAATCGCCTGTCGGTTCAGGTTACGCAGCGTGCGACTGGCGGCTTCGGTGTACACCTTCTCGCCACCGAACCGCTCGACGTGGGACTGAATGCCCATGATGCCAATGTCGGAGCCGCCAGCGCCCACCTGGCTTCCAATAGGAGCGGCCTTGCTCACGCTTCGTGGTTCGATGCCAAACTCGTCAATGAACTTCCGCACCGACTTCGCGGAACGGAACGGGTTGTAGCCGTCAATCAGGGAGATCGCGGCGTCGGAAGTGATATTCCGCATGAGCCAGCCGGGGTTGAGGCCCATGTGCCCCGTAACCAGGGTCTTCATAAAGCCCTGGTAGAAACGGTTCCGCATGACGGGCCGCAGACCCTTCTCCAACAGGTTAGCCGAGGACTCTGGTACGAGTCCGTCTATAGTCTTCTGGAGAAGGCCGAACGCTTCTTCCTGGACATACTCGCGCAGGTCAGCCCCGGCCAGCCCGTGTACTTTCGCCCCTTGGTCGGCGATTCTGTCTAGCCGCTTGGCCAGACTCTCTGCCGGTTCGGCCCGCTTGGCTGTATTGAGTTGCCGCCGCAGCCGCTTGACGTTCTCCAACATCTCGTCGGTGGCGGTGCCTGCCGCCTTGGCGGTCTTGTACCGCTGGACGGCCTCGGCCAGATCATCGGCGTACCGCTTGACTCGTATTTCCTTGACGCCGAATCCGGCGTATTCCCGCAGGATTGCTGCTCCTTCTAGCATCCCCTGCGACTTGGGAAGGCCACGCTTGTTGAGGAAACCAACGGGGTCGGCGGTGTAACCGGCCAGAAGTCGAACGTAGTCCTCGGCGGTCTCGGCTCCGTCGGTCGCCATCTGCATGGACACGCTGAGTTTGTTGATCATCTCGGCTCGACGAGCGTCCACGGTAGCGCCGGGCATGATGGTCGAGATGGCGCTGCGCTTCTGCCCACTTCTAAGGATGTCATCGTGAACAGCGTCGAGCGTTTTGTTTGCGTCAGCGATCCAGTAGTTCTTGCCCCGATTCATAAAGCGGTTGTAGACCGCCTTGCCGGGGGCCTCGAACAAACGCAGGTTGTAGAGGTCAAAGGGAATCTGGCCCAGCATCTCGTTACCAAGATTCTGGTACTGAGCCGCCTTCTGAATCGTCGCTTCCCAATCGCCCGTATCCACGCCCAACAACTGCATGTAGGTGAGGGCGGTCAGGCCGGGGCTAGTCCAGTAACCAGCCCGTGCCGCTTCCCAAGCCGCCGCCCGCTTGGTTGGGTCAATCGCTACTTGGCGAGCAGCCTCCAACGTAGGTGGAGCCGAGGTAGCGTTCTCCAGTTCTTCAGGCGAGTAGAAGCCGCCGACAAATGCCTCTAGTTGCTGGATACCTGGGACGCCGCTCACGTCTACGCCCAAGGCGGCTTCGTAGCGAGCCTTCTCTTGAGCCTCTATCTGCTGCCAACGATAAAGCGCCTGGCGGTATTCGGGCGTGTCCTCTAGCCCAGCCGCCCGCAAGTCGAATACTTGCTGGCGGGCCGCCTCCATGTCGCTCCACCGCTGCAACTGCTCCGGTGTCATTTGGGCGATGGCAAACATGCCAAGGATTTGTTCTGGCAAGAAGCCACCCTGAGAGAGGGCGGTGAGGGCTGCCTGGCCTACTCCCCCCAGCGTAGGCATCGTGACCTTGGGTAGAGCGTTACTGGCCGAGGCGGCCAATTCCTGTACCCACTCTCCGATGATGGGCGTGTTGGCGATGCTGTTGCCTACCGCCTTGCCAATCTCCGCAATGGCGAAAGCAGACGGCCCAACCACCATACCAACACCCCCGGCGGCAAGGGCGGCTGCCCCACCGAGGATTGTTGCTGCTCCGTCCGCCCCTTCGGGTGTGACGAATAGGTTCTGGTTGGGTAGGTCTACCCTGGTGTTGCCTTGCCCCCACATATCGAGGGCAGCTTGCTTGGCCGCTTGCACTTCAGGACGATTGGCGGCAACCTGTGTCAACTGAAAGTCGGCGTCGTTTCGCAGCCCCAGCATCCGCAAGGCGGTCTGGCGCTGCATATCGCTAGAGTTGGGGTCGAGATACAGCCGTTCCCACACCACGCCCGGAGCAGGACGTTCCTGCGTGTCGGGAGACTGGCGCATCCGGTTCAAGGCTTCAGTGGGAGAGACAGGCCCAGGCTTTTTAGGCGTGGCCCAATCTGTGACCGCTTCCCGATACAACTGCTCTAGGTTGCCAGGCTCGCCCATCGGAGCGTTCGGGTCTATCGGCGATGGGGGCAGGTTTTCTATTGCCTCGTTCACCCGCCCGATACCACGTTGCCGAGCGTCAAAGCCCTGGTTCCAGCGGTCTATCGCCGTGCCCGCCGCTTGGGGGTAGGCGTTGATGAGGGCGTTGATGATAGCGCCAAGGGTCTGCTGCGTCGGGTCTTGCGCTACGGTCTGCCGTCGCGTGCTGGGCTTTATCGTGCCCGCCAACGCCGCTTGCGCCTCTGGTGTGGGCTTGTACAGACCGGCCCTGGTCAGGGCTTCGTAAGCCTGCGGGCCGGGCTCAAAGGTTTCGGGGACTTCCGGCTCTGGCTTAGTCTGGCCCCCGTCCTCGCGCATCATGTAGGCGTTATCGGGATTCGGTTCGTTGTAGGTGGGCTGAGGGGCGGGCGAGCCGCCCCCATAGCGTTGCGCTCGCTCGATCACGGGCGCGGCATACTTGGACGTGTCGTAGCCGCCGCTGTAGTTGGTCAAGGCGGTAACGATATCGCCGTTGGCAGCGTCTAACTTGCGCTTGAAATCCGCGACGCCTTCTCGGATATTTACGGCCACATCAAGAAGTTCTGCGGACGTTGGGCGGTCGTCGAACATGCCGTTGTACCTATCAGATACGTCAGACGGCATGATCTGCATAAGGCCGGTAGCCATCGTCTGTGCGTTGACGGCTGTGGGATCGCCGCCCGACTCCTGGTCTACGATGGCTCGCAGGATGGGATAGTATTCCCCGATGCCCTGAGCCTCGGCTTCCTGGCGCAGAATGTCTTCCCAATCGGCTCCAGTGCCACTCGTAGTGCCCCCGGCCTTGCCCACGCCGAAGCGAGCCATCTGTTCCCAATACGGAGCCATGATGTCATACTGCTTCTGGGCTACAATGTCATTGAAGCCAGGCGTGTTGTTGGTCTTGGCTCCCGTCTCTGGGAACGCCTTGTTGATGGCCGCCACGGCATAGGGCCAATACTGGCCGGTATCGCCTAACTCGTCAGGGCGGTAGTAGTGGGACACCCACTCCTGCTGGGTAGGGCCACTGCCACGCCCGGAAGCAACGCCTCTAGACCACTCTCTATTCGAGATAGCCTGAGCAAGGCTCTCGTCCTGACCGCCGCCAGGATAGAACCCATGCTCCAATTTGTACTTGTGCGCCCACTCGGTGAAGCCAGGATCGGCTTCCTCCATGGACTGCCAAGCTTCCTTACTCTCCCACCAATCAGCCACGCAAGGCTCCTACTGCGGAAGGTAATGCCGTGCGATTACGGCGTTGTCTAGTAGCAATTGTTGGAGTCCAAGCGACAGTACCTCGACTAGGGCTTCCCGGTCGGGGGCTTCCTGGTAATAGGGGCAGCAGAACTCCAACATGCCGTGCATGACCTCGTGCATGAACACCGACCAAGTATGCTCATCGTGAAAGCCGGGACGGATTCTGATGCGGCGCTCGGCGTACTCAATCTTGCCGTCAAGCCCGTCCTGAATGGTAGGATCGTAGGCTACCGAGAAGGTGGCGGGGCCGATGCGAACGCTTTCAGGCAGCATTACATCCATCTTGTATTTGGTCTGAGTTTCCGTCCCCAGGAAGCAAGCGCAGCGTTCTCCTGGTCAGTGGCCATCTTCTCTCGTTCGAGCGTGGCCTGGGTGTCGCGCCACTTGTTGAGGTCGGCCTGCTCCTGGCTCTTTAGCCCAAACTCATCGCCCCACTGCTTCTCGCTGGTGTCCTGCTGGCGAGTGGCCAAGTCCATCGAGAACTGATCGCCCGTCTTCTTCCAGTCGAACTCGTTGCCCCACTGGTAGGCGTTCTGGTTGAACTCGTTCTGCCACTGTTGGTACGCCTGAGCCATCTGCGTCCAGGGCATCGCCTGCTGGTTGAAGGCGATGGTCGCCTGCAACTGCTCTGGCGTCATGTTCTGCCACTGCGTTACATCCCAGGGAGCGTTATTGAACCAGTTAGGCATCTCGTAAGCGGGCATCTCGGAGTAGGTAGACCCGTTGACGGAGTTGGTCTGTTGCGGCCCGCCCCACCAGGGGTAGTTAGATTGGGTGCCGGTGAGGCCGCCAGGGAACGAGGCGCCACCTGACTGAGCGGACATGCCCATAGCCTGCATCGGGTTCACAAAACCACCCCCCTGCTGCCCATACACCTGTTGTCCCATCATGTTGGGCTTCTGCCGCAACGGCTGGCCCCCGCCCTGCTGCCCCATCATCTGCTGCCATTGCTGCATGTATGCGGGATTCTGCTGTGATTGACCATAGTACGGTAGTTGCCCTTGGGCCGCCTGGCCCCACGGGCTCTGTGGCTGTTGCCCCTGCTGGTAGTTCATCCACTGGTTATTCATGGGGAACTGGCTCATTTCTCACCTCCAAACTGCTTGATTAGTCTAAAGAGTTCCTTGCCAGGGTCGGTGTTAGGCGGGGCGTTGCGGGCGATCCACGTCAGCACTTTGTCGGTCTGGTGGGTGAGGAGGAGCGGCTTGATGCGGCTGTCAAACATCTTCTGCTGGTCTTCCCTGGACAACTGCTCGGTCAGTGGCGTCTCCATGCGGGGAAGCCCGTCTACCGTCTTGCGTATCTTGTCCTTGGCAGTCTGGGTTGCTTCTAGGTACTGGTCAGGCCAAGCTTTAGCCATCTAGCTCACCAAGTGCCTCACGGATGAAGTCGGTACTGATAATCACATACACCGGCTCTGGCCCAAGCGCCCGGCTGGTAAAGATGAGTGACGGGTTGTCGCGCCAATACCCCACAAAGTCCACCCCCTCAAGCCATCGCTGAACGTCGGTAGCCTGGCTTAGGGCACTCACTTCTTCGTTACTCAGCATTCTCATCGTCTAGGCGCTCCTGGCGGCATTGGGGGCATGGGCGGGCCGCCTTGCGGCATCATGCCTGGCGTGGGCATTGGGCCGGGAGAGCCGCCCATTGCCTGCGGACTCATCAGGTTCGTGGGCACACCGGTGGGCATCCCCATCGGCTGACCGGGCATCCCACCCGGTCCCATCGCCGCCTGTCCGGGCATACCACCTGGGGCACCAGGCGGCATCCCGCCGCTCTGCATCATCGCCTGCATAATCTCAGGCGGCATCCCTTGAGGAGCGCCCGTAGGCGGCTGCTCAGGAGCGGGCTGCTTCGGTTCCGGTAGCCCATACTGGCGAGCGGCGAGAGTAGCAAGGTACTGGCGCATCTCGTCCTGGCGCTCAACGTACTCCACCAGGATCGCCTGTTCCTCGCGTTCGGGGTCTTCGATGTCGAAATACTTCTCCTGGATGGTGCGGCGGCTGAAGGGGCACTTGTCTTCCATGCCCAATAGCTGCATCCCCATCTGCTGCTTTCTCATCTTGTCGGCGGCAGTTTCCGTGTCC
>JBAZOP010000021.1 GCA_041648665.1 bacterium
GGTCGGCCTCTTCTTCATCGTCATGCTCTTCTTCAACCCGATCATCTCAATCGTGCCGCCGCAGGCCACTTCTCCCGCGCTCATAATCGTGGCCGCGTTCATGCTCAAGAACATGTCCAAGGTCGAATGGGCGGACTGGACCGAGGCGCTGCCCGCCGTGGTCGCCTGCCTCGCGATACCGCTCACGTACTCGATATCCAACGGGCTCGCGCTCGGCTTCATACTCTATCCCGTTCTCAAGATAATCACGGGGCGGTGGCGCGAGGCGAACTGGCTGGTCTACGTGCTCGGCGCGCTGTTCGTGCTCAAGTTCATACTGATCTCTAATTAGATCCGGAGGGGACATGGCAAAGATGCAAAAAAAGAGCGTCCGCACTATGCTCGAAGGCGCACAGCCGTTTTTCTACATGATGAAGTCGGACGGCTACGAGAAACTCCGGCTCCTGGAGGTGCGCGACGACTCGATAGTGATCGAGCTGCCCAAGGGCGCGCCCATGCGCAGGACCATGCTCGGCATCATCACATTTGCCGACGGGTCGGGCGTGCTGGAGGTCGACGGCAGGGTCGAAGCGGAGCCGGGTGCCGAGGCGGGCAGCATCCGCCTGGCGCTGGATGCATCCAGGTTGAACAAGATGGAGCGCAGGGCCTTTCCGCGAATCTCCTTCGCACCGCCGCTTGAGGCCTCGGCGCGGGCCCAGGGCAGCGCAACCGGGATCCCGGTGAGGATCGTGAACTTGAGCGCCGGCGGGCTCAGGGTCGAATCCGCGGAGAAACTCCCCCCAGACAAGCCGATCTCCTTTCGCATGGAGATCGAGATAGACGACGAGGTGCACGAGCTATCCCCCGAGGGCAGGATAGTCTACGAGATACCGATCGAGGGCGGCCACTCCTACGGCGTCTCGTTCGGCCACGGCGCAAAGAGCGTACAGCTGGGCGACGACGACGAACGCACGGTCGATCTGATCAACATAGTGAACAGGCTGCTGATAAGGGAATAAAGCGGTTATTCCTTGAACGCGCCAACGTAAGGCAGGGAGCGGTAGAGGCCCATGGAGTCAAGGCCGTAGCCTATCACGAAGCGGTTCGTGACCTCGAAGCCGAGATAATCGATCAACTTGCGGGAATCGGTCCCCATCTCCTTGTACAGGAGAGCGGCGACCTTGAGGGATGCGGGGTCCTTGGTCTTAAGATGCGCGATGAGGTGTCTGAGCGTCCTGCCCGAGTCCACTATGTCCTCGACGAGCAACACGTGTTTGCCCTCGACCGGCTGGGTCATGTCGAACTCCATGCGCACGACGCCGGTGCTCTTGTCGTGGTCGTAGCTTGAGACCCTGACGAAGTCGCAGGCCAGCGGCCTCTTTGTCCTGCGCACCAGATCCGACATGAAGATGAAGGAGCCCTTGAGCACGCCCACCACCACCATCTCGCCGGATTCGTAATCGCGATCGATCTCGCGCGCGAGCTCGTCGATGCGTCGCGCGATCTGCTCCTCGCTGATGAGAACGTCTATCTTCTTCTCAGCCATGTTCGCTCCGCTCATTCGCCCAAGGTGATCGAGTCGCCGCTGGCTTCAACGAGTTGGTTGCAGAAATCCTGTGCAGCCTTTCGCATATCGGGCGCGTTGTATATCGCGCGGCCAACGATCGGGTGGTAGTTGGCGCCGGCAGCGTCGATGGCGGCCGAGAGCTCCCCACCCTGGGAGACGAACCCAGGCGAATAGAACACGGGGTGCGCCCTCTCGCGCTCGAGCATCGCGCGGATCTTGCGGATCGCGGTCGGGTTGTTGCCCGGGACCACGTAGTCGTTGACGCCCAGCCCCGCCGCTTTCTCGTACAGCTCGACGATCGCCTCGTCGGCGATGAACCCGCCCTCGCTGCGCACGAACTTCTTGTGCGTCATGAGACCGCCCACTATTACGCCCAGGTCCTCGTTGCGGGCGTAGTCGATCCATGCGCGCTCGGTCTCGGGGCCAGCGTGCGGGAAGATGATCACCGCGTTTATACCGGCCTCCCTGCAGATGCGGGCGAAGACCTTGCCCGTATCCGGTATGTCGCTCCCCGCCTTCTGGTGGTCGTAGATGAGCGGTTTGTGCGTATAGCGCCTGGCGATCTCGACCGCGCGCGGCAGCCCTATGGAGAGCGAGAGCGCGAAGCCCAGCTTATAGCCTCCTATGCCGGGGAGGTCGGCGGTGGCCTTGAGAAGGGCCTCGTACTGCTCCGCCTCTACGTCGCACGCGGGAATTATGCTCCTTGGCTGGGATATGATCATAAAAGCTCCTTAAAGAAGTTTCAGGGGGTTCTCCCCGTAACGTTCGAATTCTTTCTCTATCGCCCGGCCCATCGCCTCTCCGGGCGAGAATTTTTTGAATGCAGCCGGCAGAAATTCCTCTGCGCAGCTGAGCGCATGATATTCGACGCCCATTTCAGCCAGCGCATCTTTCACGCTCGTGCCGTCGTCGCGCAGCTCCATGCGGCTTGTGAGCCCAACCGCGGCCAGCACTTTGGCGTCGAGATATTTCAAACTCTCGAGAGCCGAGATCAGCGAACCGCCGGTGGTGGTGACGTCCTCCACCACTATTATATTTCCCTCAGGCGGCGTCAAAAAATAACGGTCCTTCGGATCGCCGTGCTCCTTTGGTTTGCCGCGGCCCATGGGCAGCGCATATCTGCCCGGGCTGAAATCAGGTCGCGCCTTCGCTCGTTTGAGCGTAGAGAGAACGCCTATCTTGGAGGCGCCCTCCGGCACCCCATAGAAAGAGTCCGGCTCGAAGCCGAGGTCTTCGGTGAAAGAGATCAGAAAATCCGAGAGCATGTCGATGAGGAAGGCGTCGCCGGAGACGGTCCGCCAGTTCACGTACCAGTTGGAGGTGCGGCCGGACTTCAGCGTCACTGGCCTCTCGAAGAAACCGACGACTCCGTTGTCGAGGATGAAATCTATGAATGCCGCTTTATTAAAAGAACTCATGGTCAGCCTTTTTGCTTTGTGCCCGGGACCGGAGTCGAACCGGTACGAGGTTTTACCCTCTCGGGATTTTAAGTCCCGTGCGTCTGCCAGTTCCGCCACCCGGGCCTATCAGACGAATCCATGAACTTCTATCATTATTTATGAGCGATGCAAGTTCGCGATATCATAAAAAAACACCCAAGGGAATCCCTCGGGCGTATTTGAGTGTCTTGAGGCGGCGACCGGAATCGAACCGGTAGATAACGGTTTTGCAGACCGTCCCCTTAGCCATTTGGGTACGCCGCCGAAGTTTCGGGACACTAAATGAAGCAATTACGCCTGTCAACACGCGGATTTCTCCTGAAAAAACCTTGAAGGCAGGCGGCAGACGTGTTAGGAGCGCGGCCATGACGAATCGCATCGCGATAATGCTCACCGCGGCCATCCTTGCCACAACATCCATCGCATCATGCTCGAGCACCGGAAAACCGGATTCGCTTTACGCCAAAGCCAGCGTCGCCGGCCAGCAGACCCTGCTCGAATCCTCCCGCAAGGCTGCGGAATCCGCGATACGCGCATCGGAACGCTCTGAAAAGAAAGACCTCGCCATGGGCGGGATCGATTCATCCGAACGCTGCCTCATGGCCGCGCCCGAAAATCCGGGCTGTTACTACTGGCGCGCGGTCAACACCGGCCTCTACCACAGCGTGCACGTCTCGGACTACCAGAAGGGCGTGAAGCGCATGGTGAGCGACTGCGAAAAGGTGATAGGGATCGATCCGGACTATGAAAACGCCGGCGCATACCGCATGCTCGGTCAGCTGTACACCAGGCTCCCGCAGACCGCCATACACCCCGGAAGCGTGATCCGCGACCTGGATCGCGCAGAGGACTATCTGCGCAAGGCGGTGCAGATCTCCCCCGACTATCCCGAGAACCATCTCGCTCTCGCAGAGACTCTCTTGGAAAACGGGAAGGCCAAAGAGGCGATGGAGGAGCTCATCCTCTCCAACGAGTTGGCGCCCCAATGGCGCAAGGACATATCCTACGAGCAATGGCGACACGAGTCGCTTGCGCTCGAGCGCAAGATAGAGGACAAATCCGGAGACTGATCAAAAGCAACCAACCCACAAGGAGCACAGCATGGCGAGCGTAAACAAAGTGATACTCATCGGTAACCTGGGGGCAGACCCGGAGAAGCGCGTGACAGGCTCAGGCCAGGTGGTGACCAACTTCAACATCGCCACCACGGAGCGCTGGAACGACAAGAGCGGACAAAAACAGGAGCGGACCGAGTGGCATCGCATAGTGGTCTGGGGACAGCAGGCCGAGAACTGCGCCCAGTACCTCTCCAAGGGCCGACCCGTCTATATCGAGGGGAACCTGCGCACCCGCCAATGGGATGACAAAGAGGGGATCAAACGCTACACGACCGAGGTGATCGCGCAGCGAGTCCAATTCCTGGGTTCGCCCACAGGTGAGAAGAGAGATACGACGAACAGCGCACCGTCGGACGCCGGCAACACCGGATCATTCGACCCGGGCAACGGACCGGATGACGTTCCATTCTGAAAAAACGCGACAGGAGTCACGTCTTACCGGCCAGCCAGTCGCCCTTCGCCCTCTTCCGCTCCTTGAGGTCGAACCGCACCCCGAGCGACATGTACACCGTAAAATCGACCGAGGGCCCTTGGCTCGTTATATCCTCCGCGAACGCGACCTGCCAGGTGAGATCGCCCAGATCGCCGAAGATGTCCTTCTCCTCCCCCTTGAACCCGATCACCAGGTCCATCGGCATCCCGTCCCATTGATCGAGTCCCGTGCCATGGAGCAGCGGCGTGCCGCCTTCTATCTGGACCACTAACGAAAGGGAGGGCAGGATCGACAGCTCGCCCGCGAGCATATAAGAGAACATCTGATTGTACATAAGCTCGTCGATGTACTCGTTTCCGCCGAGGATAAACCAACCCACGTTCACATATCCGTGCAGCCTCTTCCACGTATTGTCCATGGCGAGCCCTATGCCGAAGTCGGGGCTTCCGCTGCCGAGGCCGCGGCTCCGCCTGCCGGTCGGAAATTTCAGATCCGCGAACCAGGCGACGGCGGGCAGGTCGTCATCCTGACCGATGAGCTGATGTTTCACGTAGATCGAAACATCCCCCAGCCCCCAGTCGACCGATGGAAAATCGAAAGCCGTCCTCCCGCCCGCATCGAGCCTGTAATGAAACTCGCCGTTGGGCACGCGATCCCTGCCGCCGTTGGGGAACCCGAAGAATTTGTGAAATTTTTGAATGAAACCGTCAAGGAATCCGCCCCACATCTCGTACATCGGGACCTGTATCCCCGCCTCAAGCCCCCTGCCGAAGCCATAGCTCGCCATCACCGCCAGCCTCCATAGCTCCATGTCTAGGTTGAGCGACGCCTGTGCGTTCGCCTCCTTCTCAAAGAGGTTCGAGTATGCGGAGTCGATGCGCACGTCCAGCGTGCCCTCGGGCAGCACCTCCGCCTTCCTCGGGGTGAGGGACAAGTTCTGCAGATAGATCGGATTCTGATTGCGGCTTACGAACGGACCGAACCCCTCGTATCCGTGCGCAGCCGCCGGCGCGGGGATTACAAAACACACCAGAAAGATCGCGACTGCGATAAGGGGCCGCAAGGCGTTGCGCATCAGCCGTGCTCCTGGAGAAAGCGCTCCGCGTCTATCGCAGCCATGCATCCGGTGCCCGCAGCAGTTATGGCCTGCCGGTACTTCTGGTCCTGGCAGTCTCCCGCTGCGAACACGCCCTCGACCGAAGTCTTCATGCTGGATTTCTCTGTGACGAGATAACCCTGCTCGTCCATCTCAAGCTGGCCTTTGAACGGCTTCGTGTTCGGATCGTGGCCGATCGCTATGAAGACGCCGGAACACGCGAGCACCCTCTTCTTGCCCGTCTTCACGTCCTTGAGCCTCACTCCGGTGACCTCGCCCCTGGAGATGTCTAGTATCTCCTCCACCACCGAGTTCCACGCGAAGGCGATCTTTGGATTTTTCTTCGCTCGATCCCGCATGATCCTGGAGGCGCGCAGCTCGTCGCGCCGGTGTATCACCGTGACCATCGTGCAGAAGTTCGTGAGGAAGAGGGCCTCTTCTATGGCGGTGTCTCCTCCGCCCACCACGCAGACTTCCTTGCCGCGATAGAAGAAACCGTCGCAGGTCGCACATGCGGAGACGCCCTTGCCGTAGAGCGGCTTCTCCGAGGGAAGCCCCAACCAGCGCGCGGAGGCTCCGGTGGCTATGATCAGCGCCATCGTCTCGAGCCGTTTGCCCTCGACCTCGAGGACGAACGGCCTCTTCGCAAGCTCGGCCTTTGCGACCTCTCCCGACATGAAGCGCACGCCCACCCTCTCCGCCTGCCTGCGCATGGAGTCCATGAGCACAGGCCCTGCGATCGGGTCGACGAAACCGGGAAAATTCTCCACGTCGGAGGTGATCGTGAGCTGTCCGCCCGGCTGCATCCCCTCTATGACGACCGGATTCAGATTGGCCCGCGCAGCGTATATCGCTGCGGTCAGCCCAGCGGCTCCAGCCCCGACGATTATCACTTTTTCAGCCATCCCGACCCCCTTTTTGCTTCGGCCGCTCAATCTGGAGAAATATTATGGAAAAATCAAGGCGATGAAGCCCTTTTATTTCTGCGTCAAGAAACCCGACAACAAGCCAACGTATTCTCAAATCGATATATATATGAAGTAAGGAAAAAAACCTCATTGGCCACTGTAATCAACAAGTTGAATATATGCGGCGACCGTGCGATCATGGCATGGAACTTGCTGTAAAATAAGGTGATATCTCTTGAACATGAGGTGGCCCATGAGACGGTATGCCCTCATATTGCTGCTGGCGTTATCCATGGCTGTCCTGCCGCTCATGGGCAGGGCTCAGGACGATTCATCAGCCGGTTCAACGACAGGATCCGACGCGGCAGCCAGCTGTGCGAAGATACAGATGGGCGCCGTGACCGGAGGAGAAGAATCCGGCGAAGAAACGGGAGAAGCAACCGATGACGAAGCCTTGCAGGACTATTACGATTACCAGGACTCTGCAGGGTCTGAGCAGCAGACAACCGAATACAACTGCAACGAACAGCTCAACGAAGACGGGACTCTCACCTGCTTCTGCGGCGAAACGCCGATCGTGTGCACGGTCGAGGGAGAGGATGTCTATTGCCCCGAATGTCAAAACGCTCAATAAGCCCTGCCCAGTTTCGCAGCACCCCTATAGCGAATCGCAGCACCTGCGGTTGTCGCCGCACCTGAAATCGCTGAGGAATTTGCCGGCACGCTGCTTGCTATAGCTGTCTGCATGCTCTCCCACGTCTATTCGGCAGCGCTGTGCGGAGTGGAGGCGCAGATCGTCAAGGTCGAGGTCGATCTCCGCACCCAGGGCCTGCCCGGCTGGAACATGATCGGGCTCCTGGAGGCCGCAGTCCGCGAGGCGCGCGACCGCGTGGGGAGCGCGATAAGGAACTCCGGCTTCAGCCTGCCCAACCGAAAGACCATAGTCAGTCTCGCCCCCGCCGATCTCAAAAAGGTGGGCGCACACTATGACCTGGCGATCGCGGCAAGCCTGCTCTCCGCGGTCGGCGTCCTGACCCCCAAGGACGGCCGGCGCTATCTGATCGCAGGCGAACTTTCGCTCACCGGCAAGATACTCCCTGTCCGCGGCTCGCTGCTCATGGCGATCGCGGCGAAGGAGGCAGGTCTCGACGGGGTGATCGTGCCCTCCGAGAACACATGGGAGGCCTCTCTCGCGAGCGGCATCCAGGTCGCCGGCGTGCGCGACCTGGCGCATGCGGTGAGATTCATGAACGGCGAGGAACCTGCGGAAATTATTGTGTCCGGCCAAGTTGAGGCCGCGCCGCAGAGCGCGCTCATCGACATGAGCGAGGTCAGGGGCCAGCCCATGGCGAAGCGCGCCCTGGAGATAGCCGCTGCGGGCAACCACAACGCCGCCCTCGTGGGCCCGCCGGGCACAGGCAAGACCATGCTCGCGGAGAGGCTGCCTACCATACTCCCGCCGCTCACGGAGATCGAGGCGCTGGAGGTGCTCAAGATCCAGAGCTGGCACGGGCTGCTCGCGGCCCGCGCCTCGCTCCCCACGGAGCGACCCTTCCGCTCCCCGCACCATTCGGCATCGTACGCCGGCATAATCGGCGGCGGGATCGGAGGGACCGCGCGGCTGGGCGAGATATCGCTGGCGCACAACGGGGTCCTCTTCCTGGACGAGATGGCGGAATTCAGGCGCGACGTGCTCGAGGTCCTGCGCCAGCCTATCGAATCCGCATGCGTGCGCATCGTGCGCGCCGGGGTGAGCCTCACCTATCCGGCCCGGTTCATGCTCGTGGCGGCGTTCAACCCCTGCCCCTGCGGATATTACGGCCATCCTTCCAAACCCTGCAACTGCAGCATCGCGCAGATCAGAAAGTACCGCTCCAAGATCTCCGGCCCTCTCCTCGATCGCATCGACCTGCACATCGAGGTCGGCCCTCCCCCTCACGAGTCGCTGCTCGGCTTCATGTCGGAGGAGGGATCGGCCGAGATCAAGGCCAGGGTGCTCGCAGCCAGGCGCATGCAGGCCGCGCGCTTCGGGAATGCACAGATGCAGAACTCGGGCATCAGCGGCCGCTCGATACAAAAATACTGCAAGCTAGGGAGCGCGCAGGGGGCCTTCCTCAAGGCCGCCGCGGGGAAATCCCACCTCACCGCCAGGGCATTTCACCGGGTGATAAAGGTCGCGCGCACGATAGCGGATCTCGAACTCTCGAAGGATATCGAAGTCTCGCACCTCGCCGAGGCGCTGCAGTTCCGCTCCGCTATGGAAGAGATGTGATCGATCTTCAACGCGTCGACCGCCCTCCCCCCGGTGAAGGCGTTGGCGAGGAGGACCAGCGACAGTTCGACAGCTAAGGCATCGCAGCCAATAAACAAAAGACAACGGAAAAGCTCTCTTCGCCATGGCCGTCCCCCTTCATACACGAAACCCATCAACAGCGGACCTTTCCCGTGGAGCTCTTCTTCGCGACCCTCGATACCCCCTGTCCCTCGAAGTGCTTGAGGGCGCGCCCGACATCCTCCAGCAGGAGATTCGCCATGTCGCGACTGAACCCCTCCTTCACCACGATGCGCAGGACTGCCAGATCAGTGCAGTTCTCCGGCATGGTGTAGGCCGGCACGAGCCAGCCGCGGTGACGGAGCATCTCGGAGAGGTCGAATACCGAGAAGTTGGGCTGCGCGCCGTCCTTGAGCTTGAACGCGAAGACCGGGATGTCCGTCCCGCGCGTCACGCACTCGAAGGGCCCCATCTTCTCCAGCTTCCCGGAGAGATAGGTCGCCACCTCCTGGCATGCCTGCTGTATCCGCCGGTAACCGTCGTGCCCCAGCCGCAAGAAATTGTAATATTGTGCCACGATCTGGTTGCCCGGACGGGAGAAGTTGAGCGCGAAGGTGGGCATATCGCCGCCCAGGTAGTTCACCTTGAAGACGAGGTCGTCGGGGAGCTCCGCGGTGTCGCGCCAGATCGCCCAGCCGACGCCGGGATAGACCAATCCGTACTTGTGCCCGGAGACGTTGATGGACTTCACCCACTTGAGGCGAAAATCCCAATCGAGCTTCGGCTGCAGGAACGGCGCTATGAATCCGCCGCTGGCCCCGTCGACATGAATCGGGATGGCGTAGCCGGTCTTCGCGTTGTACTTGTCCAGCGCATCGTTGATCTCCTTCACGGGCTCGTACTCGCCCGTGAAGGTCGTGCCCATGATCGCCACGACGCCAATCGTGTTCTCGTCGCAGCGTTTGATGACCTCATCCGCGTTTATGCAGTAGCGCCCCTTCTCCATAGGGATGAGTCGGGGCTCGATCTCCCAGTAACGGCAGAACTTCTCCCAGCAGACCTGGACGTCGACGCCCATGACCATGTTAGGCCTGTCGGTCGGCTTTCCCCTGGCGCGCATCCGCTCCTTCCACTTCCACTTGAACGCCATCCCGCCGAGCATCGCCGCCTCGGAGGACCCGGTGGTGGAGCAGCCGCATGCCTGGCCAGCCTCGGGCGCGTGGAAGAGATGCGACAGGATGTTCACACAGCGCATCTCGATCTCCGCGGTCTGGGGATACTCGTCCTTGTCGATCATGTTCTTATCGAAGGTCTCGCTCATCAGCTGCCGCGCCTCCGGCTCCATCCAAGTGGTGACGAAGGTGGCGAGGTTGAGCCGCGCGTTGCCGTCAAGCATCAGCTCGTCGTGGACGATCTGATAGGCGCTCCGCGCGCGCATCTCCCCCGGGGGGAGCTTGTACCTGGGCACCGGCTCGCGGAGTTCGCGCGACCCGAACGTGGGGCTGATCATCCGTTCCTCTTCATTCATCTTGCTGAGATCGTGCCTGTGATGGAGCATCTTTACCCCCCCTTCCGGTTGTCTTCATTTCTGCGACCACCCCGGCTTCTTGAACCGGTGGATGATAAAAGGCGCGGCGATGAACAGCAACGTGCCCGCCGCCAGAAACGCCACGTAGAATACCGGGCTCCCCACGGAGAGCTGCGAGGGCGGGAAGAAGCCGACGACGATGGCGAAGGCGGCAGCCAGCATTCCGAGGCCGGCCACGATCACCATGCCGGCGTTTCCGCCAGGCACCCTGTACGTCCTGGGGACATCCGGCCTCTTGAACCTGAGCGCGATCGCAGCGCTGTAGAGCAGGATGTACATGATGAGATAGAGGATCGCCGTGAGTGCGGTGAGGAGGAAAAAGGCGCTGCTCACGTTGGGCATGAGCAGGTAGACGAGCGTGATGGCCGTCACGATGAAGCCCTGCACCCAGAGGATATTCGTCTGAACGCCTTTCTTGTTCACGCGCTGCAAAAACGGCGGCAGATCGCCGTTCTTGGCGGTCGCCAAGAGGCCCTTCGAGGGGCCTGCCACCCACGCGGTGACCCCGCCTATCGCGCCGAAGGCGGCGAGAAAACCGAGCACCGGCAGGAGCCATCCCAGATGGAAGACGCCCAGCATCCCGCGAAAGGCCTGCATGAGGCCGGCGTTGAGGCTGATCTGCTGCGTCGGCAGGACAGCCGCGATCGCGAGGGAGCCCAGCGTGAAGATCGCTATGATGACAAACATCGCAAGAAAGACGGACTTCGGAAACTGTCCCCTAGGGTCCTTCAGATCCTGCACGTGCACTGCGCCCACCTCCATGCCCGCGAAGAGGAGCACGACCCCGGCGAGGAACGCGATGTTATCGAAGTTGCTGAAGTCCGGCAGGATGCTGTGGCTCGTGGCCTCAAACGCCACCGGTTTACCCATGGCGAGCCATACGATGCCAAGCGCGATGACGAGCAAACCGGGAAAGATCGTGCCACAGAGCACTCCGGCCGTCGTGAGCCTGCCCGACGCCTTCATGCCGCCGAAATTTATGAACGTGGCGCCCCAATAGACTATGAGTATCACGACGACGTTGAAGATCTTGCTGTTGGCGAGCGACGGATCCACGAAGAGATAAGAGAGCGCGCCGGCCGCGAACGCGAGCACGGTCGGGTACCAGATCACGTTCTGTATCCACTGCAACCATATCGCGGCGAATCCCCAGTCGGCGCCGAATGCCTCCTTCACCCAGCGGTACACGCCGCCATCCTCGGGCCAACCAGTGGCGAGCTCCGCGGAGACGAGAGATACCGGCACGAGAAAGAGCAGAGAGGCGAAGAGCAGGAAGAAGATCATCGGCAGACCTTCCTTCGCCATGATGGGCAGGCCGCGCAGGCTCATGACCACGGCCACGTTCATCATCGCGAGCACGAACACGCTCAGGTAATGCCTCTTCGGGGCTTGTTCTTTCATGACACCTCCTCCTTCGAATGAGTTTGCAGCCGTCACTTCTCTGGACGCTCGAGCGACATCTTCAAAAAGTTAACGAGATAAGGGGTCCCCTGGTTGTCCGGGACCTTGATCTCGCCGTGGAACTGCTCGCCGTAGATCATGCGGTCCTTGGATTTGATCGCCTGGACGTAGCTCGAATCCGCGAGCAGATCGTACTTGTCCGCCAGATTGGCGACGGCCCATCCGTGGATCTCCGCGGCCCTGAACGGATCCGGCACCCCCCTGAAGATCGGGTCATCTTTCCGAATCGTTATCTCGGTGCGCGCCCTGGGCGCCTCCATCGCCGAGATGTCCTCCCACCCCATCGAGTGCGCAAACGTGTATCCATATGCCATTGCGAGCTGCTGGTGGCCGCAGCAGATGCCCAGGATCGGTATATCGGAGGAGCGGATGATCTCGTAGACGCCGTTGAACTCGAACATGGGGATGTTCTCGTAGCTCACGTTGTTGCCGCTGAGGATGATCGCGACCGGCTTATTCTTCAAACCCTCGATCATCCGGAGCGAAACCTCGTAGTGCGGCACGGTGAGCGTCTTCAGGCCCAGGCCCGCCCCCTCCACAAATTCGGCGAGTTCGGTGAATGTGTAGCCGTTCTGCTGATCGCCCACCAGGAGGACGTACTTGCCCCCCGGCGCTTCCGGTACCGGCGGCGTCCCAGGCGAGTAGATGGCCACCGCGTTGATCTGCGCAGCGTAGCCATGCCACTTCCGTATGAGGAGACGCAGGTAGCGCGTGGAGACGGCGTCGAAGCCCAGGATATTTCGAAACGTGTCGTTTCCGTTCACCGATGTGCCGGGGATGTCGACCCAGCCCTTGCCATCTTCGCTGCGCTGCCAGACGAAGTCCGTGAGCCAGCCGTCGGAGCCGTCGATGGCGGAGAGCATCCAGAGCCTCGATACGGTCCATCGCTTCCCCAGGTCGAAGCTCACCCACTGGGTGTCCGATCCGGGCGGGGTCGACTGCCAGAACGTGGCCTGTCCCGGATCGTCCAGGTCCACGATGTTCTTCGCGTTGAAGCCGCTTGATACCCTGACTTCTTCAACCGGGACACGGATGAGCCCCATGAACGCGTCGTCGGATGCCGTATCCACGAAGAAGCGCGACATTGCCCACGGCCCCTCGTTTCCTGACTCGTCGCAGGCGCGCACCCGCCAGTAGTAGCGGCTTTTGTCCTTGAGCGCCGCTCTCTGCGCATCGTGGAGAAGACCGGTGGAGGCAAGCCTGCTCGTCACGTACGCGTTCCCCTCGGGCACGCCGTCGTACCGGATGAGGTCGGGGCTGTCGAAGTCTTTGGCCGTGTCGATCTCGATCGAGTACACCCGCTTCCCCGCCCCGCCGCTCGCGTTGAAGAAAGAGAAGAGCGGGTGGTCGTTCGTGACGATCACGTCCCAGCTGGGGTTGTTGGTGAGCCTGGGGGCCGTGAGCGGCTGCGATGGTTGTTGCGGCCTCGAGCAGGACAGGAGAAAACAGGCGAGCAAAAGGATGATGAGGCAAGACCAGACCCTGTATCTCATTTGCTCCCCCTTTTTCCAAACTCCCATATCGAAGATACGTATCTTAATGATCGAAACCTGAGATGACAATACCGAAAGGTCTTTCTTTAGAAATTTCTGCGGGCCCGATATTAACGCCTTGCAAGAAGGGCCGGTTTGAGTGAAAAGCGAGAGGAAGGAGGGAATAATGGGGGTCAGATCTCTTGCCTTTGTGCTGGCGGTGCTCATCCTGGCCGTCCCGCTCCCTCGCGCAGCATTTGCCATCGATTCGGGCGATGAAGAGAGACTGGAAGCGCTTGCGACGGACGAGGCGGAGATCGACTACGTGGCAAACGGGACGCTCTACAGCGTCTTCATCCACCACCGCAGGCCCGCAAAGGCAATCTCAGAGAGCTGGGAGAGCCGCAAGGGCAAAAGCCTCATCGAGAACATCTCCACATCCGTCGAATCCGACTTCCTCTCCCGCTATGTCACCCACTCGCTGGCATGCAGCGATGGCTGGGTCTGGCAACCCTCGACGACGATCGAATGGTACGGCTTCGGATTCAACGTCTGGGCGAACTTCGTTATCGAGGACATCCCGGACCAGGGCAAGTTCAACGAGGTGGACCTCACGCTCTATTACGATTTCAAGACACACAACTTCACCATCCATCCGTATTTCGTCGCCTATCTCTACCCCACGTCCAACAAACTCTCGCTTGATTACTCCGCGGACACCGACATCCTGCCCGCCCTGCATCTGGCCTATTCGGCGGGCCCCCTGGACATCTTCGCGGACGTTCAGGTCTACGCCCACCCCAACCCCGGCGCGGTGCGAACCGAGCTGGGCATGGGGGTCACGCATAAGCTTCCTTTGAAATTCGGGATCGAGATGTCCGGGTTAGTGGGACTCAACAACGCAAAATACAACAGGGTGGTCTTCAACATATCCGAAACCGCATTCACCTACTTCACTTACTCCATCTCCTTCCCCTGGAACCCGGTCAAGGGACTGGTCCTGAAGCCGAACGCGCACGTGTCCGCGTTTTTCGCGCAGAAATTCAGAGATGCCACACAGTTTCCGGTCCAAGTATGGGGCGGGCTGAACGTCGCATATCAGTTATGACCAACGCAGTAATCGCCCTTTTCATACAGCCTCCTCATCGTGATCTCTTGCGTTAACGGCCCCTTTTTTCATCATCACATCTCCCGGATCAACAGCCGCTATCAAGGGAATAGATGCCTGCCCACTCCCCTATTGACCGGATGCCTGCGGCCTGCAATTCTCCGCTCTTCGATGCCCACGACCCTGCTCACAGGCCAGATAAATTCAGGCAAAACCTCAAGGGTTTTGGAACTCCTGAGCCAATGCGACCCGGGCCGCACCGGGACGATCGTTGTCCCGGATCGAGCGACCGCAGCGGAGCTGAGGCGTCGCTTTTCCCGGAATTTGAGAGGTCCGCTCAAGGCGCTCCGCGCTGACGCGATCCGGGACTGGCCGGACTTCGTGCGGAAGATGGCCTCCCCTTTGCTCCCGGTCGCGACGAGACAGCACTCCGTCCTCGTGGTCATGGGGCTGCTCGCGAAGATCAAACTCCCCTATTTCGGCGTCTCCGCGCGCTCTTACGCCACTGCGACGGGCTTCGTCCGTACGATACTCGCGCTCAAGGAGAACCTGATAGGGCCCGACGAGTTGGAGGGGGTAATATCAGGGATCGGGGAGCCGTGCCTTCGCGAGCGCGACCTGATCCGGGTGTACGAGGGGTATGATAAGGAGCTCTCGCGCCTCGGCATGCTCGACGAGGGCGACCTAACGATCCTCGCGATAAAGAACGCGATCGAAGGCGCGGCACCGCTCCGCGAGATGCGGGCGATCATGTTCGATGAATTCGCCATGCCGACCCCTGCGCTCCTCGCGATGGTCCGAGCGCTGGACGCGAGGCTCAAGAAGGCCGGGATCGTGGTCACCTGCCCGGCCGCGGCCTCGGAGGAAGAGCGGCCCTTTGCCTCATGGCTCGCGCGCGCGAGAGACGTCTGGCTCGCGGCCATCTGCGACGAACAGAGGCTCGACGCTGCGAACGCAGGGGCGCCTCGAATCTCCGTGCTCAAGGCCGCCTCGCCCATGCAGGAGGCCAGGCACGTGGCTAACATCCTGGCGAAGGAAGGGCTCGCTGCCGGCGATTGCATCGTCGCCGTGCGGCACGGGGATTCTTTCCTGGAGTGGTTCCTCTCCGAGGCCCACTCCATGGGGATCCTGCCCGAACACCCCACGCTTGACGGCGCAATGGGATCGCCCCTAGCACACGAGCTGATCTCCCCGGATTTCGTCGAGCGCCTGCCTTTGCACGCCACGCTCGCAAAGTTCGCGGCGGAGATGCAGAAGATCGCCCGCGTCGGGGAGCGAGTTAAGCCCTGGATCGCGGGGCTCAAACAACGGCGCGGGCACGGCAGGGTCGCAGCGCGCAGCCTCACCGCAGCCGAGGCGATCGGAGATTCCCTGGGCTCGCTCTCGACCGCGGCCGGCTTTCTCGGCGAGATTAGGATCAGCCGTGAACAGTTTGCGCAGCTCCTCTCTCAGGATTTGAGCGGGCGCACCGCCCCTGCCACCATGATCGATTCCGTGCTCCCCTTCCGCCTCCACGCGGCGGGTCTCCCTCTCTCGTGCGAGGCAAGCCGCGTCATCGTGCCGCGCATGATCGAGGGAAGCTTCCCGGCGAGGATGGGAGAGAGCCTCTTCTTCGCCGACTGGAAGGAGGAATCGATCCGAAGGATATTTCCTGACGCCGAGGATATGCACGCCAGGGAATCGTACGCGTTCGAGACCATGCTGAAGAAATGCACCGGCGAGGCGACCCTCATCATGCCCGCCGTGACCGACGAGGGCAAGGAGACAATCCCCTCCCCATTTGCCGACCGGTTCCTGAGCCCGGGCGAAGCACCCGAGGCGCTGGGCACATGCGTGCTCGGCCGCAAGAAAGAAGGCCTTGCGAAAAAGCGTATGGAAGGACCGAATACGGGAGTCCTCAACTCGCCGGAGGCGCGCGAGATCGTAAGAGAGCGTTTCGTTGAAGCGGAGCTAAACCCAACCGCTCTCGAGAGATACGCGAACTGCCCTTTCGCCTTCTTCGCACAGGACGTGCTCCGCGCCGTGGAGCCCCTGGAGGAGACCCCCCAGATACGCGGCTTCGACCGCGGGAGGATCGTGCACGAGATACTGGCTCGCTTTTATCGCGACCACGCGAAGACGGCACTCGCAGCGCGATCCGCCGGCAGGTTCGACGAAGAAACGAGACACACGGTGAGAACGATCGCGGACGAGATCTGGGAGGAGCGCAAGGACACGCTCGAGTACGTGAAGCCCGGCCTCAAGGAACGCGAGATAGAAGAGATCGCGAGCATGGCTCTCATGGTTATCCGGGCCGAGGGCGACGAGGCGAGCCGCATCTCCTCGCCGCTAATCCCCAGGGAGTTCGAGTGGGAGTTCTCAAAGAAAAAAGGAAATGCGCTCAAGATCAACGTGAAGGGAGAAGAGCCCCTGTACGTACGGGGACGCGTGGACCGGATCGACGTGGACAGGGACAAGAGCAGGTTCCTGGTCATCGACTACAAGACCGGAAAAGAGGAACAGGTCGTAAACCGCATAGAGTCAGGCTCGCACCTGCAGCTTCCGCTCTACATAAGCGCCGTGAAGAGCGCCCTGTTCCCGGAGGCCGTGGCCATGGGCGGGCTCATGTTCGAGATCAGGGAAGCGGCGATCTCAGGGGACGGCAAAAAGACCGCAGGCAAGACAAAGGGGCTGGTCCTGGGCGAGTTCGAGGGCGCCTGCTACAGGGTCGGCAGGGCGCACTCCAAGATCGACGCGGAGCGCATGGATAAGCTCATCAGCGCGGCCGAAGGAAAGTCGGCCGAATTCGCATCGTCGATAAGAAAGGGGATGTTCCCGCCATCGAACGAAGCAAAGTGCGAATGGTGTGATTATGGCGACATCTGCAGGCACAAAAAAGTTTCAGCCGACTGACGCCCAGAGGGCGGCGATAGAATCCGCGTCGCTCTCCATGGCGGTGGACGCTGCCGCGGGCTCGGGGAAGACCGCGGTCCTCATCCGCCGCATCCTCACGATCGTGGGCTGCGATCCCGAGCAGCCGGGGAGCGGCGACTGGGGCAGATTGGGAGGCGTGCTCGCCATCACCTTCACCGAGAAGGCTGCGGGCGAACTCAGGTCGAAGCTCCGCGCCTACATCCCTTCGGCCGAGCGCTTCAGGTTGGACCACGCCTGGATGGGGACCTTTCACTCCTTCTGCGCCAGGCTCCTTCGGCGCTATGGGCCCGCGGTCGGACTGGACCCCTCCTTCGACCTGCTGGACGAGAACACCTCCGGCATGCTCGCGCGAAGGTGCGCAAGCGACGCATTGTTATCCATGCTCGAGAACAAGGAGGCGGGCGCGCGGGATCTCGTGGAGGAGGTGGGGTTCGCCACGGCTACCTGCGCCCTCGAAGAGCTGATGCAGTTCCGCTGGCATGCCGAAGCCGCCCTCTCCGACCGCTCGGAGGCCGAGGGATGGGAGGGCGCAGCGCTGGGCGCCCTGAGGACCGTCTTCGCAGAGGCTAAACGCACCTACGCCATGAGGCTCGCGGAGCTCGGCGCACTGGACTTCCAGGAGCTGGAAATCAGGGCGCTCGAACTCCTGGGCGACGGCTCGGTCGCCTCCGCATGCAGAAGACAATTCGCGCAGCTGCTCGTGGACGAGTACCAGGACACGAACGACATCCAGACCGAACTGGTGCTCAAGCTCTTCGACCCCTCCGCGAACCGCCTCTTCATCGTGGGCGACGAGGCGCAGTCGATCTACCGCTTCCGCGGGGCCAACGTCTCCTGCTTCGCCAGGATGCGCGAAGAGATCACGAAGAGGTCCGGCCGAGCGGTGAGGCTTGCGCACAACTTCCGGTCGAGGAAGTCCATCATATCGTTCGTCAACGTCTCGCAGGATGTGCTGGCAAAGGGGCTCTTCGCCGCCCCCTCCTCGCCCAAACCCATGGAGCACACGGTCGAAGACGCCGCGGGGGCTCCCTCCGTGATCGAGCTGGCGATACCCGCCTCCAATGAGACCAAGATCGCGGCCCTGCGCGAACGCGAGGCGCGCGCGATCGCAGAGATGATAGCGAAGGGCGCGTCCGCGGGCGAGTGGTCGGCGGGCGACGTGGTCCTGCTCTTCCGAGCGATGACTTCGGCCGGTATATACGAGGCCGCGCTGCAGAGGCTCTGCATTCCATGCACCTCCGCAGGAGGTAGGGGTTTTCTGGAGAGGCGCGAAGTGGCGGACCTCATGGCCGCCGTGGCATTCTCACTCGATCCGAACAACTCCGCCGCGCTGCTCACGCTCCTGCGCTCGCCCATAGGTGACTTGAGCGACGACGAACTCGCGATCATGGCCGGCCCGGAGGGCCGAGGTATCCCCGCAGCGCTGGAAAAGGATGAGCGCCTGGCTCTGGTCCGCGATCTGCCCTTCATGGCAGGGCACATGAGACCCTCTGAGATCATGCGCCGCGTGATCAACGAGTCCGGGCTGGAAGTGCTCTGGTCAAGGCTCGACCCGTCGGGCGCCGCGGTCATGAACATGGATCGGCTCATCACCATAGCCAGGGACTTGGAGCGCGGGATGCCGACCACGCTTGCGGATTTCAACTCGTTCATGAGGGAGATGCGCAACCGCGACGCGAGGATGGGCGAGACGCCTGCCGGCGCCGACGCAGCCAACGCAGTCCGGCTCATGTCCGTGCACGCCGCAAAGGGGCTGGAGTTTCCCGTGGTCTTTCTGCCGGACCTGGCGAGAAAGCCCCCCCAGAAGACGAAGCAGTGGATATTCTCACGGGGCGACGCAGGCGCTGGCAGCGGCGTGGCCTTCAGAAAGAGGAACCCGGACCAGCCCTTCGGCAGCAGGATAAAGACGGAGCGCTTCGAAAGGCTCGCAAACGAGGAGTCGGAGCAGGAGGAACGCGAATCCAAGAGGCTGCTCTACGTGGCCATGACCCGCGCGATCGACACCCTCGTGCTGCCGATCCATGAGGATATAAAGGCTGACAGGACATGGCACGAATGGGTGTGCGAAGCGCTCTCCTCTCCCGTCGGAAGAAAGATCTCAAAGAGGATCGAGGCGGGCGGCCGTTCGGCCGGGTCCGTCGGCGCGACAGCTCTCCCGGGAACGGAGGCGCACGTCCCCCCTGCCATGCAAAATTCGAGGAGCGCCGTCGCGCACCTCTCCGTATCCGCGCTGGACTCCTACAGCGTCTGCCCCATGCAGTACTATCTCAAGTACGTGCTGGGGCTCCCTGCCAGCGAGATGGGCCGGGGGGATCACGACCATATCGAACCCAACGTATACGGCTCCATCGTGCACTCCATGCTCTCGCACGCGACGAAGGACGAAGAGGAACTTCGCGCGATCGCGCTCTCGGAATGCCTTGCAAACGGAGTGAAGGCGAACGATAAGGCGATTCGCGACCTGGTGAAGGACGCGGCGGACGCTATCGAGATCGCCGGCGCATCCCGCCTTGAGGAAGGATTCAGGGAGATGCCCTTCGAGATCTCATGCAAAGAGAGCACGATCTCCGGCACCATAGATTGGCTGAGGCCCGATGGCGAAGGTTACGAGGTCGTGGACTTCAAAACCGGCCTTTCGGACAAGACAAAGGTAAAGGAGCGCTCCGAACAGTACGAGGTTCAGATGCAGATCTACGCACTCGCGGCAGAAGCGATGACCGACGCCATGGTGTCGGCCACGAGCCTCGTCTTCCCCTCAGCAAGGGTGAGTTCGAGGCGAGAGATGGACGATGCGCGCAGGGAGGCGGCCGCAAAGAACATCGAGAGGATTGTGGCGGGGATAGAGGCAGGAGACTACGCGGTCAGGAAAAAGCCGTCGTGCGAAAATTGCATATACCATAGGAACAGGATGTGCTGGGAGGACAGGACCAAAGCCGGCAGACCGAGCAAGGCAAGATGCAGAACAAGACACAGGACATAATCGCGCTCGCCGCCGATCCCTACGGCGGTGCGAGAGAACTCGCGCGTTTCGAGGCCGCGTACGAGTCGGCCCTCGGCAGACCGTTCGACTGGTCGCCCGAAGCCGCGCAGATGCTCTCCAGGATCTTCGGCAACAGCAGGGTCCTGGCCGACAGGCTCGCCGCAAACCCCGGCTGGGCGGACGATATCGCGCTGTCGCCCTACTCCGTCTCGTACAAACCGATCGAGGCGATGAAGGCCGAGCTGGACTCCATGATCCAGGACGCGTGCAAGGCGCGCGACGAGATATCCTTCATGCGCGCGATCTGCGACTTCAAGTACGCTCAGATGACCCGCATCGTGATGAAAGACCTGGCCCGCGCCGCACCCGTGTCGCAGTTGCTCGCAGAATGGAGCGACGTGGCGGACGCGATCATCGACGCGGCCTGGCAAAGATCGTACGAAATGCTGACCGAACGCCACGGCGAACCCATGACCCCGGCCGACGGCGGAGGCCATAAGCGCTGTGCCGGGGTCGTGATCGCGCTGGGCAAGCTCGGCGGCCGCGAGCTCAACCTGAGCTCCGATGTGGACATCATGATAATCTACGACTCCGACGAGGGCGGCGCGATATCCCCTTCAGGCGCGCGCATGAGCAATCACGAATTCTTCGTGAAGCAGACCTCGCAATTCTCCAGGCTGATCTCGCGCGTGACCGAGCGCGGATTCGGATTCAGGGTGGACCACGAGCTCAGGCCAGAGGGGCCGCAGGGACCGCTGGCCAATTCGCTGGACGCGGCCGAACGCTATTACGAATACTTCGGCCAGGGTTGGGAGAGGCAGGCACTGATCCGCGCGCGTCCCGTGGCGGGAGACATGGAGCTGGGCAGAAAATTCCTCGAAACCGTCCGCCCCTTCGTCTTCCGCAAATCCATGTCGCTCGCCGACCTTGCGCACATGAGGAAGATGAAACAGGCGATGGAGCGCCAGGCCGAGAGATCCGGCCGCACAGGCGACATAAAGCTAGGCCGCGGCGGCATCCGCGAGGTGGAGTTCCTGACCCAGGCGCTCTGCCTGCTCTTCGGCGGGGGCCTCGAGTCCGTGCGAACCGGAAACACCTTTGCTGCGATCGAGGCGCTGGCGCGCGAATCGATAATCCACCCGTACGGCGCACGCTCCCTCGCCGACGCATACTCCTTTCTGAGGAGAATCGAAAACATGCTCCAGGCCGAGGGAGACCTGCAGGTGCATAGGCTCCCCCTCGACGAACACGGGCTCAACCTGCTCGCCCGCCGCATGGGCTATTCGGACGGCGGCGGGACGGATCACGCGGCGAGGCTGAAGGCGGACCTCGCGCGACACCGCGAGGTCGCAGCGAAGCTCTTCGCCGCCCTCTTCTCCGCGGACTACGAGCGGCAGGAACTCATGGAGGCGATACGCGACAACGCGGGCCGGGCGGCGAACGAGGAGGAGGAGATAGATTCTCTCGCCTGGTTCAGGAACCAGGAGACGCGGCGCATACAGAACCTCGACATCACGAAGGGGATGCCGACCGAACGCGTGATGCAGAGGCTCACCCTCGCAGCCGAGGCCGTGCTCGCATGCGCCTGGGAGATCGCGTCGAGGCACCTCGAAGCGCGCTACGGCACACCGCGCCTTGAGGACGGAGGCAGGGCCGGCTTCTCGGTCATCGGCCTGGGCTCCCTCGGCAGCCGCGAGATCGACTACTGTTCGGACCTGGATCTCTGCTTCATATATTCCGGCGCAGGCAGCACGGATGGATCGAATCCCGTATCCAACGTGGAATACTTCACGAAGCTCGCCCAGCGGATAATCTCGATGATCTCTCTGCCCGGAAGGTACGGCCGTGCGTACCAAGTGGATTCGGAACTCAGGCCCTCGGGCAGGGCAGGTACGCTCGTGGCGACGATAGGCTCATTCGTGGAATACCACAAAACCGAGTCGCAGCTGTGGGAGCGGCAGTCCCTCATGAAGGCGCGCGCCATCGCAGGCGACGAGGAGTTCACGGTGCGCCTGGGGTTCTCCCTGGACGAGCTCGCCTTCAGGCTCTCTCCCCCGACCGCGGATGCGATGAAGGAGGAAATCACGAAGCTCCGCAGGAAGACGATCGAGGAACGCTCGATCCGAAAGCCGGGCTCTTTCGAGCTGAAGATCGGCCGCGGCGGAATCGCGGACCTGGAGGCGATAGTGCAGATGCACCAGATGCTGAACGCACGTGCATGCGACAGGCTGCATGCGCAGAACACATTCGAAATCATAGACGCCCTCTCTGCAGAGGGAATAGTTCCGGCGAACATCTGCGCGACGCTCTCGGAAAATCTTCTGTTCCTCCGCAGGATGGTCTCCAGGCTAAGGCTCGTCACCGGCAGGGCCACAGACGTATTCTCGCCCGATGCGCCTTATGCGGAAGAGGTGGCGAAGATGATGGGCGAGGAGAGCGCGGCCCGGCTCGCAATCCTGACAAAACAGCACATGGACGACGCTTCCACCCTCTTCGACTCCCAGATGGAACCTTTCAAGATATAGCCCGCCTCTGCAGACGAAGAAGGCCGGGATACCCTTCCTTCGCTCCCCGGCACTTCGCTACGCTAAGTTGATTGGCTTCGGGTCCTGTCGCCGGGCTCACCCCCATTTGCGGCATCGTCGCGATCAATCACCGAGTTTCTGCAGATGACTTTGCGCGGCTGCTGGCGTCAAATGGGGGTCCCCCGACCCGCCGCCACCCGAAGCCAATCCAATTGTTTATACGCTGAGTTTGTCCTGAGCTAAGTCGAAGGGCTTCGTAGACGCCTCCAAAGTCACTCAGGCAAGGATATCCCGGCCTTCTCCGTCAAACCAGCACTCAGCGCCATACTCGACTAACATTCCTGTGCCTGACCTTCAATGGAAGCTCTCTACAAATAAGAAAAAACCGTGAAACCCCTTATCGCTTTCCTAACGCGTTGAGTCTTACGCAATAACACTGCGCGTCTTGTCACCTTTGAAGGTGCGTGGAAGAGGTGCTCGCAAATGATCCACAACTATATTGAATGGCCGGAAGCATTAGAGGACTACGGTATGGAAGACCCACACACACGGAAAGACAATGCAGTCATGGGAGGAAGGTTTGCGCTCGCTCCGACCATGCGCATCAATGTGGTCAATAACCCACAGATCGGGATGGCGATAGATGAATCTATCGGCTTTATGCTGGATATCAGGAAAGTGACTCATCCTATGACGACGAGAAAAGATATGGCCGGGAACGAACTCAAATGGCCAGGGGAATGGACTGAAACCGAGGTGATTCCTGAAGGCATATCGATGACCAAGCTTGCTATGACGACGGGCGTGGGACTTGAGATTTACGTAGGGTTCTCGATCAGAACTAACGGCGATTATATCGTCCCACTGGGTTTGGAGTATCACTTTCAGTAGTACCTCTTTTGAGGCGGCGTTGGGTGGCCCATAAGCAGGGCTTCTGGGCCCTTGCCTGAAGTCGCCTTAAGGCGCGTTTACGAGACGAGCGTATGAGGAAATCAAAAGGCCGATTGGCGTCGCGGCTTGAAGGCTGACGCAAGGAAGACATTCAAGCCGCATGACGCTAACGGCCTTTTGACGACGAGTAGCGAGCGACGTGCGCCAGCGACGAAGGAAGGGCACGGAAGCCCTGCGGCAGCCTGCATTGAATCTGGTCACCCCTGCTGCGAATCGCAGCACCCTGTTCTGCATTCGAGATTTCCGGCTCCAGAAAACCGGATGATATTCAAGCCATTAGAATAGGGCATGGTCGAACGCTATGTGGCACGATTCCTGCTATGTCTTATTTATGAGAAATGCCTTGTTTGACAGGGCGGGGTTTGCTACCGGAATACCCCGCAGGGAGAGAGTATGAAGAAACGAAATACAACGGCAGAGATAATCAACATGACGATGGTCAGGCAAATGATCGTCCCAGTCTTTGAGGACATCAAAGACTTGATCAAATCGACTGTAAAAGCCACAGAGACGGTCTTGAGAAAGGACATCACAACGGAAATCTCAAAGGTCTCGGATGAGCTCAAACTCACGCAGTCAGCCTTGAAAGCAACAAAGGAAGACCTGGAATGTAAGATTGACTCCATGGGAAAGGACCTGCGCGGCGAAATCAAGGACAGCGAAATCCGCCTGACCGAGAGACTTCAGGGCAATATCAAGGACAGCGAAATCCGCCTCACGGAGAAAATCGATTCCATCCATATCCGTGTTGACGACCACGAGACCCGCATTATCGCACTAGAGAACCCTGGCCACTAGATTGCCATCACAAAAAAAGACCGGGGATTCTTCCCCGGCCTTATACCCTATTCTTACACCCTGCCTTTTCATGCCCCGTAGATCAGGAGCACGCCCAGGAACGCCGCGACGATCGCGCCGATGCGCCTCGCGCCTTCGGGCTTCGACTCCCACCAGTTCATAAATGCGACGCCGCGCTCAACACCCAGGAAAAAGAGGATGACGGCGCTGAGCAACATGAGCGCGCCGATCACGCCGACGATCCAGGGGAGCGCAGCCTGCGGAGTCGCTATGAGAAGGAGCAGGCCGAAGAGCGCCCTCAGCACCCCGATCGCGTATAAGCGTTTGCCGATCTTCAGGTATTCTATCAGCCTCGTTGCGAGTGCAGGCATGGTCGCGAAAACCACGCCGGAGATTGCGATGATGATTCCGATGCTCTTGATCAGATATGGCATGTATCCCCCTCTTTTATGAACACCTTTATACAACATCGGGTTTACTTTCCAAGAAAAATATGGTCCTCTATCGGCCTTCCGCAAAGGAGGCGCTCCATGAGAAACCTCACGTATCTGGCCATCATCGCCGCATCTGCCGCGGTTATCACCTGGGCACTCCCAGCCAGGGCCGGATACCCCATGATATCAGGCCTCAGGAACTGTGTGCTCAGCCCGGGTCAGTCAAGCGGCACCATCGTCTTCCAGGTAACGGACGACAGACCGGGCCTGACAATCTGACCCTGGGCTACAGCTCCGACAATCCCGCCCTCGTCCCTGCCGACGACGATCACATAATCCTGGGCGGCTCGGGTAAAGACAGGACCGTGCTGGTGAGGCCGGAGCCGGGTAGGACCGGACAGGCGACCATCACGATAACCGTGACCGACACCGACGGCGAAACGAACCAGGACGGCTTCGAGGTCGAGGTCGTGCAGGCGCCGAAAATCTAGACGAGTTTTTATTTCAAGAAATATCAACCAAAAGGGGGAAAAGATGATGAAAAAGATTCTGGTGGTGGCGATCGTCGCAGTAGCCCTGTCCGCAGCATGGTCGGTGTTCGTGAAAAACGCGTCAGCGAGCAAGTACAACAAGATGAAATATTCCGCCCCGGTCTCCGCCGAGGTGGCGGACGCGGAGAAGGTCCGCAGCATGAACGACTGCATGTCCTACACAGCCAACCATGTGAGCAAGGGGAACGAGGCCGACCACGCGCTCTTCTCCAAACAGTTCGGGAAGGCGACGAACACGAGCGGGGCCGTCGCGACTTACAACTACGACGACTACACGAAGATCATGCTCGACTGCTCGCGCAGGCTTTGTTCCTGCCGCTGCCTCAGCAAGTAAGCTGGCTGCACGAGAGCGCGCAGGGCCGGGCGGACATCGAAGCCGGGCCCTGCGTCTTCTTTTTTGCGAGGGATAAGACCATGACAAAAGACGAGAACCATCTGGGGATCCTCTCGACATTTTACTACGTAGTCGCGGCGCTCGCAGGCATCTTCTCCTGCATGCCCTTCATCCATATAACCATCGGCGTCGCCATGCTCTTAGGCGTCATGGACTCAAGTACGGGCGAAGCGCCGCCGGCGTTCCTCGGGTGGATATTCATCATCGTCGGCGCGCTCGTCTCGCTCATGGGCTTTGCATACACCGTCATGCTGATCCTGACCGGCAGGTTTCTCAAACACCGAAGGCACTACACGTTCTGCCTCGTAATCGCCGGCATGAGCTGTCTGTTCATGCCCTTTGGCACGGTCCTAGGGATATTCTCGATCATCCTGCTCTCGAAGCCGGAGTTGAAGGCCATGTTCGATCACGCCTGATCCTGTTCGTCGAACCCGTCCTTTTTTATAGTCTTTTTCCGATTTGTCGTGTATATACTGAGGTATGAAAAAACTCATAATCTGCTTATTCGTGTCAGTCCTTTTCTATTCATCGCAGGCAGCAGCCATGCACATGCTCTACGCACAGGCCATCGCCCCTGCCGCCTCCACTGAGACGCTGCAAGCCGCCGGCTTCGAGTCCAGCCCTGAGTGGGGAAAACTGGGCGACACCCTGCAGGCCGCCTGGCAGACCGCAAAGGTCTCGGGCGATATGTCTCAGAAGCTGGAGTGCTTCGTCCGTGTGGAGGCACCGTTCGACCAGGGCGATGCGAGCTTCCTGCAGAGCAACGGCTTCAATGTGAGCACCTCCGGCGGGAACGTGGTGAGGGGGCATGTCACCGCGGCCAACCTGCAGTCCGTGGCCAAATTACCGTTCGTAAAAAAGATCAACCTGGCTACAAAGTGACCGGATATTTCAAAGGCAATAAAAAAAGGGCCGCTGAGATCCAGCGGCCCTTTGATTCGTAGATTTTCGCCTACTCTGCGAACCCCTTCTCCAGCTTCTCCAGCTCCTCCTTGCAGCGGATGCAGAGCTCAGCCACAGGCCTCGCGTCCAGCCTCTTGACGCCGATCTCTTCGCCGCAGCGTTCGCAGATCCCGAACTCGCCGTCCTCCATCTTTTTGAGGGTCTTGTCTATCTTCTTGAGGAGAACGAGTTCCCTGTCGCGGAGCCTTAGGTTCAGGGCCTGGCCGGTCTCCGTGGAGGCCAGATCGACCTCGTCCGGCAGGTCGGCCTGCTCTACCATCATGACGTCGCTCTCGCGGGTGCTCTGTGCGGCGTCCACTATCGCCTTCCGCCGTTCGGTCAGGATTTTTTTGAACTTATCTATATCTTTTTTCTTCATCGCGGCTCCTTGGGAGGTGTGAATATTCCGTAAATAGCCGTGAGTGTCAACTCCAAAGACCCCTTGGCTTAGACCTTGCATGAGACCACCCCCTCTGCTACTGCGGCTCTTCATGAGGCAGAGGAGAAAGGCATTTGTAACTCCTGCGGACGTGCTGGGAGCGAAGCACAGCGACCGCAGGATCAAGGAGGGAATCCGACTCTACCGCATCTGGGACCTCTGGCCCACGATCGCCGGCGAGACCCTCGCCCCCCATGCCATACCCGCCAGGTGGCAGGGTCGCGACCTCATCGTGAAGGTGGAGCACAGCGCATGGGTGCAGGAACTCTCATTCATAAAGGATACGCTGAAAGAGAAGATCGCGAAGGCCCTGCCGGGCATTGACATAAGGCAGATCCGTTTCGAGGTGGGCAAGCTTCCAGAGCCGCCCAAGGGCGCGCTGAAGGCCAGGCCAAGGATTTCACGCAGGCTTTCGAGCGACGAGGTCGAGTTCATAGAGCAGGCGGCGAAGGAGATCCCGGACGGAGAGGTCCGCGAGAGCGCCCGAAGCGCCATGCAAAAGGGTTTTGGTTTAAAAGGCCCGCTGAAAAAATCATAATACCCCTTATGAAACTCACATCGGAATATTTTGAGAGCGCGAACATCACGGCATGGCAGCCGGAGCGCGGGCATCGCTACGGCCATGAGAGCATGGCGCTGGCGGAGTTCGCAAAGATAAGTCCAGGACAGCGCGTCGCAGAGTTGGGTTCAGGGATCGGACTGATATCGCTCCTGCTCGCCGCGAGGCGCCAACCTTCGGAGGTAGTCGCCGTTGAAATACAGCCGGCATTTCACAAGATCGCAGCGAGAAATGTGAAAGAAAATGGATACGATTCCGTCGTGCGCTGCGTGAACGAGGACTATCGAAAGTTTGCAGGCGCAAACAAAGGGGCATTCGATTGCGTGGTCTCCAACCCACCCTTCTATCGCGCGGGCGAAGGCAGGCTCTCGCCGGATCCCTCTCGCGCCGCGGCCCGCCATGAGCTCAATGGCACTATAGATGAGCTCGTTCAATCAGCCCACGCCCTGCTCTTGCCAGGCGGATTTTTCTTTGTGGTCTTTGACGCAAGGAGGGATGAAGAGCTCAAGTCCGCTGCCAAAAGCGCCGGTTTCAAGGGCATCAAGGTCGAAGATACACCCGGCCCTGCCTTTATACTCGCAGCATTAAACAGATAATATCTTGCAGGATCACCCCTGAAAGCACTTGATCACTTCTTCCGCCGGGATTGCGCCGTCGCGGATGATGCGCATGGTCTCATCGCCGATATCCACGACCGTCGAGCCGCGGGTCGGCGCACACTCGCCGCCATCGATGATGCACGGCAGCTTCTCCCCGAAGTACTTGCGCACGTGCTTCACGGCGAGCGAAGGGGGGAAGCCGGAGAGGTTGGCGCTGGTGGTGGTGATGGGACGGCCGAACTGCTGCACCAGGGCCGCGGCCACCGGGTGCGAAGAAATCCTGATGCCGACCTTGCCGGTGTTGGTGACCAGACCCTTGGGGATTATCGACGACGCAGGAAACAGGATCGTCAGCGCGCCAGGCCAGAACTTGCGCATGAGGAGCAGCGCGCGGTCCGGGACCTCGCTCACCACCTCGCGCAGCATCCTCAAGTCAGCGACCAATATGGATATCGGCAGCCCGTAGTCGCGCGCCTTGAGGTCGTAGATGCGTTTGACCGCCTTGCGGTCCGTCACGTCCGCGCCCAGCCCATAGATCGTCTCGGTGGGATATGCGATCACCTGCCCGCGGCGCAGATATTCCACCGCCTTCTCTATCTCCGTCGAATCCGGCGCCTTGGGGTCGATGTTGATTATCTCGGTCATAAATTATGATTGCAGCTCTTTGTCCGTGGCCTCCACCTTTTTGGCCATCTCTTTTCGCGACTCCTCGAGCTTCTTTGCAAGCACATCGTCCGAGAGCGCCAGCATCTGCGCAGCGAGGATCCCCGCGTTGCGCGCGCCGGCCTTGCCCACCGCAACCGTGGCTACCGGTATCCCCGCCGGCATCTGGACGGTGGCGAGCAGCGCATCGAGGCCCTTGAGAGAGGATGAATCGAGCGGCACGCCTATCACCGGCAGCGTGGTGTTCGCCGCTATCGCGCCCGCCAGGTGAGCAGCGAATCCGGCGCCCGCGATCACGACCCTTATCCCCTCTGCCTTCGCCTTCCTCGCGAGCTCCGCCGCCTTGTCGGGCGTGCGGTGCGCGCTGGCGATGTGCATGCGGCTCGTAACACCGAGCTCGGCGAGGGCCCGGCGCGCCTCCTCCATGACCTCTAGGTCGCTCTTGCTCCCCATCACTATGAGCACCTGCGGTTTTGCCATATCTGCTCCTCTCAAGCCGGGGCCTTCAAGGCCTTCGCGCCTATGTCCTTCCTGAAACGCACTCCATCCCAGTTGATTTTTCCCACGGCGTCATACGCCCGCTCGATCGCAGCCCGCATGTCGCCGCCGAGCGCAGTCACGCCCAGCACGCGTCCGCCGCTGGTGACTACCGAATCGCCCCGCCGCGCAGTTCCGGCGTGGAAGACCACCACGTCCTTCATGTCGGCCGCCGCAGCAATCCCCTCTATCTCTCTCCCCTTCTCGTATTCGCCCGGATACCCGCCCGAGGCCATGACCACGCATACGGAAGGCCTGTCATCCCACTCGAGTTCGAGCTCCGAGAGCCTGCCGTCGCACGCGGCCGTGAGGACGAGCGCAAGATCCGTCTTGAGGCGCATGAGCAACGGCTGCGTCTCCGGATCTCCGAAACGCGCGTTGAACTCCAGCACCCTCGGCTCCCCGTCCTTTATCATGAGGCCGGCGTAGAGCACGCCGACGAACGGGGCGCCCTCCTTCGCCATGCCCTCCAGCACGGGCTTCATTATCCTCTTCATCACTTTTTCAGCGACGTCCTTTGTGACGATCCGCGCCGGCGAGATCGCGCCCATGCCGCCGGTGTTGGGGCCCTGGTCCCCGTCGTACGCCGCCTTGTGGTCCTGCGATGACGCGAGCGGCAGCACGGTCCTGCCGTCGCAGAGGGCGATGAAGGAGGCCTCCTCGCCCGTGAGAAACTCCTCTATCACCACGCGGCCGCCCGCATCGCCGAAGCGGCGCAAAGAGAGCATGTCCTTGAGCGCCTCTTCCGCCAGAGCGAAGTCCCGGCAGATGATCACGCCCTTTCCCTGCGCCAGGCCGTCGGCCTTCACCACGAGCGGATATCTCTCATCCCTCGCGTAATCGAGCGCAGGCGCAAGTTCGCCGAACGTCTTTGATCTCGCAGCAGGTATGTTGTGCCTGGCGCAGAAATCCTTTGCAAAGACCTTTGAGCTCTCCAGCGATGCGGCTTCCCTGGACGGTGCGAAGATCCGAAGCCCCGCCTTTTTGAAGAGCTGTTCGATGCCGGCCGCGAGCGGCGCCTCCGGCCCCACGACCGTGAGATCGATGCCGCTCTTGCCGGCGAAATCGAGGAGGCCCTTGATGTCCTCCGCCTTGATCGGGACGCATTCCGCCTGTTCCTCGATCCCGGCATTGCCCGGCGCGCAGAAGATCTTGGAGACCATAGGAGATTGGGCGAGCTTCCAGACTATGGCATGCTCCCTGCCCCCGCTGCCCACGACCAGGACCTTCAATTGAACCTCCGCATTAGGAATGCGCTCTATATTCCGGAAACGTATGGCAAATCAAGGATTATCGTGGTTAGGGTTTCCCAGATATCTCGGTGATCGATTCCACGGCGCCGTTGCGGCCCAAGACCGCCTTTGAGCGCACAGAGGCGCCGGCGACATCCGTGGCCTCGACCGTGATCTCAATCGGCCACAGCCCCACAGCGGATGCATCCCCCTTTGGGGAGAAGCGCAGCCACCCATCCTCGATCCCGTCTATCCAGTGGTCCAGGGCGCCGCCGTGCCTTGCCCTTATCCATGCGCGATATTTGAGTTTGTCGCCCGTGGGATCGGTGAAGGCGAACCTCGCCTTGCCCAAAACACCGTTGAAACCTATGTCCAAGATCCTGCCGGAGGGCGCCTCATTGGAGTTCCAATAGATAAAGCCCATGCTGCCCACGACGCGGCCCGCCTTCTGCATCTCGAATGCCGCGAAGAGATCCGAACCGCCGTAGTCCTTCAGCGGAATCGCGGCCATGGCGTGCGGAGCGTTGAACGAAAATTTGCCGCCCGGAGACACGTCGTCCTGAGCAGACCTCGGCTCGAAGCGGCCTCCCCCGTGAGGGTAGAGCATCAGCGAGCCGTCTGCGACCCTCGCCATCGAGGCCGCGCTCACGCTGCGCTCCTGACCCACCACCACGTAGCTCTGCGCCGCAGCACCGCCCTTCGCCTCGACGGCGTCCTCCACCCCGCCCCCGATGGTCGCACTCGCGGCCCTGCCCGAGGGGGAGAGGGTCATCTTCCAACCTTCCTTGGCCTGTCTGGCCAGATAGGCCTCCCCATCCTCTGAAACGACGAGGGCCTCAAAAAGCCCCTTGCCCTGGTCCACGCGCAGGACGAAGACCGCCGGCGAATCGATCTCAGGCGCCTCCGAGAGTTCGCAGCGCCAACCCGGCTCCGGGGAATGACGGCAGATTCCGATCGAGCTCTTGCCGTCCGCCCGCGCGGCCACGAATATCGGAGGCCGCTTCCCCTGGCCGAGCGCCGTTATGAGCACCCCCTCGATCTCGCCCGCCTCAGCTATGACCGGCACGAACTCGTGCGAAAGGGCCGCCCCCTCCTCGGCCGATACGACGTCGAGCCCCAGCGTCTCGCTCACGCGCGCCCGCGACGCCCCCAGCCTGGTCCCGCACCTGACGGCGCCGGCGAACGCGAGCGGCGACTCGCCCAGGATCGTCATGGATTCGATCGACTTCACGTCGCAGGCCGTCCTGCCATGTTTTGTCGAGAACTCACGGGCATCCGGAATCTGCAGGCGCTCGCCGTAGAGGCGGCAGGATTTATCGCCGGCATCGGGCGACGGTATCTGCGACGATATTTTGTGATACCGAAGATAGCCGCGGCCGGTCGAGGCGAACACGCTGCCGTCCTTCTCTGCTGCGGCTATAAGCACCGGATGTTCTCCAACCGACGACTCGCAGGCGGTGAAGGAGAACTGCTCCTTCGCCGCGTCCTTTGCACGGAGCACTGCGAAGCCCGCCTTGTCATCCGTCGACCCGCTGACGAGCAGGATCGCGCTCTCGGGGGAGGAGGGGTGCAGCACGATCGAGTCGTACACCTCCCTCCATGGAATGACGGACGCGCGCGTTCGCGCAGGGTCGAAAAGCCCTCCGCTCCCGACCGACGACAGGGACTCTGCCGCTGCAGGGGCAGCGCCGCCGCCGTCCTTCTCACAGTAGTTGGGCGTGCCGTCAGAGTCGTCATCCTGGGCGTCCGCCGGATTCGCCGGAACGCAGATCATGTTCTCGGCGTCGCCCAGGCAGGAGAGCTTTCCGCGGATCACGCACGTGCCGACCGTGACCGCGCACGCCTTGCCGCCGCCCGTCACATCGTCGACCACACCGTTGCAGTCGTCGTCCACACCCATATTGGAGCACTTCTCCGGGACAGGGTCCCCAGGCAGGCACCGGACTTCTTTGCCGTCCTGGCAGGCGGCGACCTCCCTCATGCACGCGCCTATCCCGCATTGCCTGGCGCCGAGATCCTCGTCCACCTCACCGTCGCAATCGTCGTCGATGCCGTTGCACTCCTCAGCGCGGCCGAAGAGCGACTGCACGCAGACCATCAGCCCGTCGGGCTGACAGATGTACACCCCCTTCGCACAGGGACCGGTCTTTTCGGCGATGGCGCACTCGCTGCCCGGGACCGCCGGCAGATCCGCGCAGCCCCCGCAGGCGTTTTTCGAACCCCGTCCGATCGGATCGTGGATGCAGCCCAGCGCCACATCGCACGAATCCTCGGTGCATTCATTATTGTCGTCGCACGCGAGCATGATACCGCCCGCGCATTCGCCCTCGATGCAGACCTCGTTCATTGTGCAGGAGTCGCCGTCGTCGCAGGAGAGGCCCCCTGCGGCCGGCTCGTGAGAACACCTTCCATCCCTGCAGACGTCGATCGTACAGGGATTTTCGTCGGTCATGCACTTGGCCCCGTCGGTCATCGCCGCGTCGAAGGAGCATGTCGCGGCGCCCTTCTCTTCCGCGGAGCAGGCGAAGAGCCCGGTCGCGCACACATCGCCGCCGGACACCCTGCACTTTTCGCCGATCTTCCCGGGGAGCTCGCCGCAGCCTTTGCACTCGTTCTGCACCTCCTCGTCGATCTCGCCGTCGCAGTCGTTGTCCAGCCCGTCGCAGATCTCCTTTGCGGACGCGACGGGGCCAACGCTGCACTCGAGCTCGCCGGTGGCGGGTTTGCAGACGAATACGCCGTCCCTGGCGCACATGCCGAGGAGGTTGTTCGAGCACGCGCCCCCGAGGCCCGGCGCATCCGTGTCGATCTGGCCGTCGCAGTCGTCGTCTATCCCGTTGCCGCAGATCTCCGCAGCCGGCTCGGCCGGTTTGGCGGAACAGGTGAGAGAGAGCCCGTCTGCAGAGCAGATCATCTTGCCCGCCGCCTTGCACGCGCCCACACCCTCGTAGCAGGTGCGGCCGAGATCGGCGTATCCCTCGTCCACCTTGCCGTCGCAGTTGTTGTCTATATCGTCGCCGCAGAGCTCTGGACCGGGCTCAGCCGGCGCGCACTGAGCTGCTTTCCCGCCGGAGCATGCGGCCACCCTGCGCATGCATGCCCCGACGCCGCAGCTGATCTCGCCCAGATCCTCGTCGACCTTGCCGTCGCAGTCGTTGTCCAGCCCGTCGCAGATCTCCTGCGCAGGCTCGCCCGGCACCGCGTCGCAGAGCGCGCCCGAGCCGTCCGGCCTGCACGAGATCCTTCCGGAGGCCTGGCAGACGCCGAGGCCGACAGTGCAGCGGCCGCCCACGTTGAAACCGTCATCGATGAGTCCGTTGCAGTTGTTGTCCGCCCCATCGCAGCGCTCGACCGCGTCGGGGTGGACGGACGCATCGCGATCGTTGCAGTCGCCGCTGCAGGTAGTGTAGCCGTCGTCGTCGCGGTCAAAGCCGTCGTCGATACGCCCGTTGCAATCGTCGTCCTCTCCGTTGCAGAGCTCCATCCTCTCGCCCGGGTTGATAGTGGGTTCGCAGACAGGGCCGCGGCCCTCGCAGTTCCATATGCCCCTACCGCAGATCCCGGGTTTGCCCGTCTTGCACGGCTGGTTGCAGGCAACGCACTCCCGCGTCGAGGAATGGAAGGAATAGCCGGCCGCGCATTTCTCCTCTGCCGCCGCATCCGGTTCATCCTGAATGGCTTCCTGCGCTGACGATAAATAAGAAAAGGTTAATGATACCAAAAGGATAGAGGATATTATGAGGATACGTCGAGCCTTGCCCAGCATGGGGAGCAAGATAAATTGAGCCGCGTCCCAGATCAAGAGAATAGCGGAGATTTTGCGCGTCACAAATTTCAGTGCCTGAAGTGCCTCACCCCTGTGAATACCATCGCCATATCGTGTTCATCCGCCGCAGCGATCGCCTCTTCGTCGCGGACAGAGCCGCCGGGCTGGACCACCGCAGTCGCGCCCGCCCCTGCGGCAGCGTCCACGCCGTCGCGGAACGGGAAGAACGCGTCAGATGCGATGACCGAGCCCGAAAGGTCGAGCTTCGCGTCGGCGGCCTTCATCACCGCGACCTTGGCCGAGTCGACCCGGCTCATCTGGCCTGCGCCGATGCCGATCGCGCGGCCGCCCTTCGCGTAGACGATGGCGTTCGATTTGACGTGTTTGGCTATGCGCCACGCGAACTCGAGGTCGCGCCACTCCGCCTCGGTGGGGGCGCGCCTGGTGACCACCTTGCCCTCGCGCACGGACTCGCGGCTCGTGTCGCGATCCTGGACGAGCAGCCCGCCCACGACCTTGCGCGTGTTCCATCCCGACGGCGTGAACGGCTCGCCCAGCCCCGGGAGTTCGAGCAGCCTCAGGTTCTTCTTCTTGGAGAGGATCTCCAGCGAGGGCTTATCAAAGGAGGGCGCCACTATCACCTCGAAGAAGGTCTCGCCGATCTTTGTCGCGGTGGCCGCGTCCATCGGTTTGTTGAGGCCGATTATCCCTCCGAAGGATGATAGGGGGTCGCACCCGAAGGCATTCTCATATGCCTCTGCGAGCGACTTGTCCGAGACCGCCGCGCCGCAGGGGTTCGCGTGCTTCACGATCACCGCGGCGTACTTGCTGTTCGCGAGGTCCTTCACCATCCCCAGCACCGCGTCCGCGTCCATGATGTTGTTGTACGAGAGCTCCTTGCCCTGGAGCTGGCGCGCGTTCACGATCGCAGGCTCGGATATGCCTGCCGGATCGCGGTAGAACGCCGCCTTCTGGTGCGGGTTCTCGCCATAGCGCAGGGATTGAACGAGCTCGAAGGTGAACCCCACGTTCGCAGGCATATCGAGCTTCTTGCCGTCGTCGTCCATCGAGCTGAGATACGATATGATCGCAGAGTCGTAGCGGGCAGTGGCGGCGAAGACCTTCTTGGCGAGGCGGAACCTGGTCTCTTTCGTGAGGGCGCCTCTGTTCCGGTCCATCTCCTCGATCAGACCGGCGTAGTCCGCGCTGTCCACCACGACCGCAACGTCCTCGTGGTTCTTCGCGGCCGAGCGCAGCATCGTGGGGCCGCCGATGTCTATGTTCTCGATCGCGTCTTCGAATCTGCAGCCCGGTTTCGCGATCGTGGCCTCGAACGGGTAGAGGTTGACCGCGACCAGGTCGATCGGGCCGATGTCGTTGCGCCTCATCTCATCGGCGTGTTTGGGATCAGACCTTCGGCCCAGAAGGCCGCCGTGTATCTTCGGGTGAAGGGTCTTGAGCCTGCCGTCCAGTATCTCGGGCGAGCCGGTGTAATCGGCGACGTCGATCACGGGGACCCCGGCGTCGCGCAGCGCCTTCGCCGTGCCGCCGGTGGAGATGATCTCCACCCCCCTCTTTTGCAGGGCCTTTGAGAATTCGACCACCCCGGTCTTGTCGGACACGCTGATCAGAGCCCTTGAAATCCTGTTCATCATCTCTCCCTTTCTCCCTTCACAAAATGCGGTTATTTCACCATGCTGGCGCCCAGCGGGGCCACGCGCTTCAAGTGTTCGTCCACGAAGCGGAAGCCCGCGCCGAAGAACCAGTCAGGCCTGTTGGTGGGCGCTATGACGTCGTTCGCGCCTCCGATCAGGTAGAAGTTGTCCGTGATATCGATGTCGCCCGACAGCTTGAGCGTCGGCCTCTCGCCATAGCGAGTCTGGAAGTCGTACGCGGAGGCGTGGAGCCCCACAGGCCCCTTCTCGTAGTCTATGCCCACGCCGCCGGTGGATTCTATGATTCCGCCCCTGACCTGGAAGTCGTAGAACTTCTTCGCCAGCTGGGCCGAGACCCGGAGGGCGTTGCGGTTGATCGTGGATGTGTCGGTGGTGACCGTCGTCGTGTTGTTGCCGACCGTGACGTCGGTGGTGCGGGTCACGTGGGTCGGGTTCGGGTTCGGGTCGGAGACCAGGCCCAGCATGAACGCGGAGTCAGGCGACGGCCTTATGGTGAAGTCGACGTAGTTCTTGAAATCCTCGGTCTGGGTCAGGTACTCGAGGTGATAGCCGATCTCGGTCTCGAACCGCTTGAACCCGCCGAGCGTCTGGTTGAGATTGTCCGCCGCCTCGTTGAGCTTGTCCACGGTCTCGTCGTCGTTGATGAGGCGGCCCACCGTGCCCTTGCCCTCGTCGATCTTGCGCGTGATCGAGGCGATGCGCTGCATCGACTCCTCCACGTCCGCCTTGCCCTGGGACATCACCTCCGTGAGGTGCTCCGAGAGCTCGGCCAGGTTCTCGCTTATGCGGTTGACGTTCTCCGAGTTCTGGAGCGCGAGGGTCTTGATCGTCTCGGTGAACTGGTCGAGGTTGTTCACTATCCTGTTGATGGGCGCGCTCTCGTCTTCGCCCACCATGGTCTTGAGCGAGCCGGTGACATGTTTGATGTCCGCCGCGATCTCGTTGAACTGATTGACCAGCGAGTTCATGTCTCCGGTGCGGAAGGAGTACGGTATCATGCCCTCCTCTTTCAGGATCGGCAGATCCGGAGTGCCCGGGATCACCTCGACGTAGGTCTCTCCAAGAAAACCCCTGGTGCGCAGCACCGCCGTGCTGTCCTCGGAGAGCCTCACCTCGTCCGAGAGCGCCAGCGTGACCAGCGCCTTTCTCGAACCCACGAGCTCTATGTCCTTGACCACGCCGACCTGCACGCCGGCGAGTTCGACCGGGGCCTTGAGTTTGAGGCCGGTCGCATTCTCGAACTCTGTCTTGAGGAGATAGCCGCCGCCGTGCACGGAGGTCCTGTCACCCACGCGGAAGGTCGCCCACGCGAGCAACACGAGGATCGCCGCTGCGAACGCCCCGACCTTGAACTCGGTGGTGAACTTTATCACTCCCCCTCCCTCTTCCCTGCGCCTATGCCCCCTGCTGCGAGAAACGCGCGGACCACGGGATTCGACGAGCGCCTGAACGCGTCGGGCGCGCTCTTCTCCACTATGCGGCCGTCATGGATCATCGCAATCTGGTCTGCCACGCGAAAAGCCGAGCTGATATCGTGGCTTATGACGATGGAGGTAACGCGGAGCTCTTTCTGCATTGAGAGTATCAGGTTGTCAATAGCCAGGGTCATCACCGGGTCGAGGCCGGTCGTCGGCTCGTCGTATAGTACTATGGCCGGCGCGAGCACGAGCGCGCGCGCCAGCCCCACGCGCTTGCGCATACCGCCGGAGAGCTCGGAGGGCATCTTGTCGACGGCCCCCTCCAGGCCGACGAGGGCCAGCTTCTGTCTCACGATCCTCTCTACGTCCGGCATCGCCCGGCCCCTCGCGCTCTCGATCAGAGGGAAGGCCACGTTCTCGAACACTGAGAGCGAGTCGAAGAGCGCCGCGCTCTGGAAGAGCATGCCGAAGCGGCGCCTGAAATCCGTGAGCTCCTTGTCGCCCAACCTGGATATGTCCACCCCGTCGACCTTCACGCTGCCGTGGTCTGGGGAGAGCAGGCCTATGATGTGCCGAAGCAGCACGGTCTTGCCGGAGCCGGAGGGACCGAGGATGACGGTGATCTTGCCCTTTGGAATCTCAAGATCGATGCCCTTGAGAACCGCCGTGCCGTTGAAAGATTTGTGGACGTTTTTTATTTCGATCATTTGGACACGTACTCCAGTATCCACGTGGTCAGGAAGTAATCCACGATCAGGATCGTGACCGCCGAGACCACCACCGCGCGCGTCGTGGCCCTGCCCACCCCCTTGGCCCCCCTGCGCGTGTTGAATCCCATGTAGCAGCTTACGCAGGCTATTAGAAAGCCGAAGATCGTGGCCTTGATCATCCCTCCCCAGATGTCGTCGGCGTCGACGTAGTGATAGAGCTTGGTCATGAACGGACCCTCGCCTATCCCGAGGAGATGGATGCCGACCAGGTAGGCGCCCAGCACGCCGACGAAGTTGTAGATCATCGTGAGGAGCGGGACCATGAAGGTGGTCGCGACCACGCGCGGCACGACCAGGTACTGGATCGGGCTCACTGCCATGGTCTCGAGCGCGTCTATCTGCTCGGTCACCCTCATCGTGCCCAGCTCCGCGGCCATGGCCGAGCAGGCGCGCGCGGTGACCATGAGCGCCGCGAAGACCGGGGCCATCTCGCGGGTGAGCGAGAGTCCCACCGTCGCGCCGACCATGCTCTCCATGTTGAAGAGCGCGTAGACCTTGCCGGTCTGGAGAGCGAAGACCGCGCCTGTGAAAATCGCGGTCAGCGAGACGATCCAGACGGACTTCAATCCCACGAACTCCATCTGTTTCGCGAACTGATCGACCCGAAGGGGCGGGCGAAAGGTCCAGAGCATCGTCTGCCACACGAATTCACACCAGCGCCCCAGCTCCCTCATGAGCGCGATGATCCTGCTGCCGACGATCGTGAAGGTCGGCGTCACGAGCTGAATTGTTCTCTCTTTTAACATTTGAGTTCCGTGACTAGTACAGTGCAGAGTTAATTTTTCCTAGTTTGTCATCGTTTGTCATCCCCGAGTGTTTTAATCGGGGATCCAGTCCTGCATTCCCCTTGGCTGGATTCCCGCTTACATCCGCGGGAATGACAACCTTAAAAAATTAACTTTACAGTGTGCTAGTCGCGCTTGTAGATGCGCGGCATCCTCTTTGAAACGCCGCAGAGTATCTCGTAGGGGATGGTGCCTGCCCAGCCTGCGAGCTCCTTGAGCGTTATGGATTCGCCGCCCTGGGCCCCCATGAGCACCACCTCATCGCCCACGGAGACGCCCTCTATGTCCGTCACGTCGATGACGATCATGTCCATGGTCACCCGCCCTGCCACCGGCGCCCTCCTGCCGCGTATCAATACCTGGGCCTTGCCCGAGAGAGCCCACGGGTATCCGTCGGCATAGCCGATCGGCACGATCGCGAGCCTGGAGCGTCTCTTAGTCGTGAACGTGCAGCCGTAGCTCACCTTCGAGCCCTCGGGCACGTGCTTGAGCAGCATCACCCTGCTCTCGAGGCCCATCACGAGGTCGAGGCTGCCCCGCAGGGGATGATCGAAATCGCAGTCCCCGAAGAGCGCGAGACCGGGCCTCGCCCAGACCTCCTCCGCGCCGTCGAACTCAAGGCCCGCGCCGCGCATTATCGCTGTGGAGTTGGCCGCGTGCCAGACGCGCACAGGGCCGATCGCGGCCTCGATCTCTTTTTTGCAGGAAACGAACTTCTCGATCTGGCCGGAGGAGAATTCCTCATCACCCGCGTCGGCGAGATGCGTCATCACACCCTCGACGCGCAGGTGCGGACAGGATTTGAATTTTGCGAGCACCTGCGGCAGTGCCTCGGGCCGGACGCCGAGCCTGGACATGCCGGTGTCGATCTTCAGGTGTACGTCCGCCGAGCGGCCTGCCCTGACCGCCGCCTCCTCGAGGGAATCCAGC
>JBAZOP010000022.1 GCA_041648665.1 bacterium
CAGGGAAGAGGGGAAGAGGGCGGCCTCGGTTGTCTTCACCTATCTGTCCATATTCCTGGCGCTGCTGGCCATCGTGGGCGTGATCGGGGCGCCGCTTCTCGTGAGGCTCATAGCGTGGGGCTTCACCGCGAGCCCCGAGAAATTCGAGATCACGGTCTTTTTGACCAGGCTCATGTTCCCGTACATCGTCCTCATCAGCCTCGTGGCCCTTGCCATGGGCATCCTCAATTCCCTCAAACACTTTGCCGCGCCGGCCGCCTCTCCGGTGCTGCTCAACATATTCATCATATTCGGCGCGCTCGTGCTGGATAAGCATTTCTCGGTGCCGGCAGAGGGCGTGGCAGTCGGCGTGATACTGGGCGGAATCGCGCAGCTGGCCCTCCAGATCCCGCCGCTCTGGCGCGAGGGGATGCTGCCCAGGCTCGACTTCAACTGGAGGCATCCTGCGCTCAAGGGGCTGCTCGTCCTCATGATACCCTCCGCGTTCGGGGCCGCGGTGTATCAGTTCAACGTGGTGGTGGTCACCTTTCTCGCGTCTTTTCTGCCCGACGGCAGCGTCTCGTATCTGTGGTACGCAGACCGCGTCTCGGAGTTCTCGCTCGGCATATTCTCGATAGCGGTGGCCACCGTCACGCTGCCGACGCTGTCGGACCATGCGATCAAGAAGGACACAGGCGCGTTCAAAGAAACGCTGCGTTATAGTCTAAAGCTGGCATTCCTGATAGACATACCTGCTGCCGTGGGGCTGTATATCCTGGCACTGCCCGTGGTGAGCGTCCTTTTCCAGAGGGGGGAGTTCACGCCTGAGGCGGCCGTGGCCTCGGCCGGAGCGCTCTGTTTCTTCGCGGTCAAGATCCCGTTCGTCTCCGGCGTGCGCAACCTCGTGCCCGCCTTCTTTGCGCTGAAGGATGCGAAGACGCCGGTGGCCGTGTCGATCGTCGCCGTGATCGTGAACGCGGCGTTCGCCCTGGTGCTCATGAAGTCCATGCTGCATAGGGGGCTCGCCGCTGCCCTGGTCATATCGGCGATCGTGAACTTCTTCCTGCTGCTCTGGCTCCTGAGAAAAAAGATCGGGCTGCTCGGCTGCAGGGACATAATCAAGTCCGTGGTGAGGACGTCGTTCGCCAGCGCCCTGATGGGGATAGTCATCTACCTGGCGCTCAACAACATCAGGTTCGAATCCAGCCTCTCGATATTCGCGAGGGGAGGCATGCTGCTCGCTCTGGTCGCGGGCGGCGCGGTGATCTACATCGGCATCATCAGGGTGATAAGCCCGACGGAGTTCCATGCTCTCGCCGCGCTCATGCGGAGGAGGGTGGCGAGCACCGTGAAATAATTCAATCGGAGTGCCTGTGCATCCTGTACAGGATGTCCACGATGCCGAACACCCAGATCAATCCGATGATGGCGCTGCATCCGGCTATGAGGACTTTGCGTTCTTTGAACGCCAGCGATGAGGCCTGGACGATCCTCGAGAGCATCCGCGTGTCTGCCGGAATGCCCAGGGCCGCATGAAAGTACGAAGAGCAGTATGCCGCGAGGCAGAGGAAGACCAGGAGCAGGGTGATGCCGGCTATGGATATCCCGAGGAGTCTCTGGCCGAGCACGATGTTGCCGCTGCCCGGGATAAAGAGGGCGTTGAGGGCGAGGGCGTGCATGAGGGAGGACTTGGTGATCGGCTTTGTCATGGCTTCACCTCGATCTTCGCTTTCTCCCAGAGTGCGTCCCATTCCTCAGGCGTAAGCGTCCTCAGCTCGCGGCCTTCTTTTGCGGCCTGCTTTTCCATCCAGCTGAAGCGCTGCATATAGCGCGCGGTCGCCCTCCGGAGGCTCCCCTCCGGATCAATCTTCAGGAATCGACCCAGATTTGCGAGCGTGAAGAGGAGGTCGCCGAACTCGTGATCCACGGCTTTCTCGTCGCCCGCGCTCCTTGCGTCATGAAGCTCGCGCGATTCCTCCTCTATCTTGTCGAGTATCCCCTCGGCGTTTGGCCAGTCGAAGCCCACCCTGGATGTTTTCTCGCCCAGGCGAAAGGCCTTGAGAAGTGCAGGGAGGTTCGCCGGCACGCCGCCGAGCACGGTATCCTTACCCTCTTTCTTCTTCAGTTGCTCCCACTGCTTGAGCACCTCGCCCGGACCCGAGACCTTGGTGTCGCCGAAGACGTGAGGGTGGCGGTGGATGAGCTTGCGGGTTATGGAATCGACCACGTCGTCGATCGTGAAACGTCCTTCCTCAGTTGCGATCTGCGAATAGAAGAGGATCTGGAGCAATAGATCGCCCAGCTCCTCCTTGAGGGAGTCGTAGTCCTCGCGGTCTATCGCCTCGAGGACCTCGTGCGTCTCCTCGAGGGTGTGCGCGGCGATATCCTTATATGATTGCTCCCTGTCCCACGGGCAGCCGTCCGGCGCCCTGAGTTTCGCCATGATCTCGACGAGTTCGTGAAATTTTTTCCCGATGTCGGCCATGCCGCATGGATAGGTAAGCGAAGGGGCAAAGTCAACGATGAGGCTGTTTTGAGGCCCCATCTTTTAATCATTGCATTTGTTGGGTCCCGCAAATAAATTACACAGCCATGATTTTCTTGAGAAATTATTTCGTAAACACGACGGACGGCGTCGATGTGCTTTCCATTATCCACGAGACCAATCGTACGATAAGGGAGGCCAATGCCCAGGAGGGGCTCGTCACCATCGTCGTTCCGCATCCCGGCGCAGCGCTGGCGATCATCGAACCCTTGCCCCTGCTGGTGGAGCAGCTCAAGCAGGCGCTGAAGCTCTTTCCAGGCGAGGGGGTCGAGGCGAGCAACAGGAGGAAGGAAGCGATACCAGTGGCGCCCAGGGTGGCGGCCGCGATCCTGGGGAGATCCGTCTCGATTCCGCTTTCCGCGGGCAAACTCGTGCTCGGCCTCAGGGAGGAGCCCGTGATCGTGGACCTGGATTCCTCTGCAAAGAGGAGGGAGTTCCATGTGCAGGTGATCTCTGAGGAGGCGGCCGCGCAGAAGGGGGGCGCCCCCCAGAGGCCGAGGAGGTAGCAGCTCTTGTCCGCCAAAACCATCACCCTGAAGTTCGACGACAACAGCCTCGCGAGGGAGCTGTTCGGCGCGGAGGATAAGCATCTGCGCAAGCTCGAGGACCGCCTTGGAATCGAGATCGACGTGCGCGGCTCCGATCTCACGCTCCGCGGGGCCGCGGGCGAGGTGGCGGCCGGCGAGCGCATACTCAATGAGCTCTACTCGATGCTCAAGAGGGGCTATCCGATCATGAACTCCGACATCGAGGGGGCGATAGCCGCTTTGAACCGCGACGGGAACGCGGATCTCGAGGCGCTCTTTGCGAACTCGATCCGTCTCCCCGGCAGAAAGCGGCCGATCGTGCCGCGCTCACCGGCCCAGAAGGAGTACCTGGAGAAGATCAGGGACCACGACGTCGTCTTCTCGATCGGCCCCGCCGGCACCGGCAAGACCTATCTCGCCGTAGCGATGGCGGTTGCCTGCCTGCTCCGCAAGCAATACGACCGCATCATACTCGCGCGGCCCGCGGTGGAGGCGGGGGAGAAGCTGGGGTTTCTGCCCGGCGACATGGTCGAGAAGGTGAACCCGTATCTCAGGCCGCTCTACGACGCGCTCCATGACATGCTCGACATGGAGAGGGTGGAGGAGATGAGGGCATCGGACGTCATCGAGATAGCGCCGATCGCCTTCATGCGAGGGAGGACTTTGCACAGGGCCTTCATCATTCTCGACGAGGCCCAGAACTGCAGCTACCATCAGATGAAGATGTGCCTCACGCGCCTGGGGGTCGATTCGAAGATGGTGATCAACGGAGACGTCACGCAGATAGACCTTCCGACGGGCCAGCGCTCCGGGATGCTGGAGGCCTGGCGCATCCTCGAGGGTTGCGAGGGCATCGCTTTCCACAGCTTCACCGACGCGGACATAGTGAGGCACGACCTGGTAAGCAAGATAGTCAGGGCATATCAAAGGGACGAGGAGCGCCATGCCTGAGCGCGTATTGAATTCATTGAGAACGGCGATCTCCGCCCGGGTCTCCAGGGTCGGCGAATTTGTTCGCGCGGTTTCAAGCACTACCTCCTTCTCCTGGTTTGCGATCGTCTTGCTCGCCCTCGCGATAACCTCGCTCACCACCATCTCATTCCAGCAGATTCCCTCGCAGGTCCACGTGGGCCAGATCGCGGCGCGCGACATAAAGGCGGACCGCAACTACGAGATAGTGGACAAAGAGGCCACGCAGAAGATCCGCGACGAGGCGATGGCGTCGGTGCTGCCTGTCTATGATTTCGACCTGGGCCTCGCTGAGGCGCAGGCGATAAAGCTGCGCGAAGTTTTCAAGGACGTCAGAAACCTGACGGCGTCCTGGGATATGGCGGAGAGACAGCTCTCTTTGGAGAGGCAGGATGAGCTCGGCAGGATCATCGAACAGAAGCTGGGGACGGGTTTTCCCTCCGCACATGTGTCGCGGCTCGCAAAGGATAATTTCAGCAGGCGCAGCGAGGAGGTTGTGATCTCGCTGGTGACGCGTGCGATGTCGCAGCCGCTGATGCCGGAAATCGGCAAGCAGGAGTCGAGCGAATCGCCCGCCGCAGTCATGCGCACATCCGGCGAGCTCGAGGAGGCCGGCGTTCCGGAGGAGCGGGAGGTCGATGACATCGGCGCTTTCCAGGACGTTGCGAAGGAGAGGGCCTTGCTCGAACGGCTGGACCTCTCCTCTATGGGGATCAGCGACAAAGCCCTGCGGGAGGCTGTCCTGGCGCTCGCCGTCATGACGGTCCAGCCGAACGTGGTCTTCAACCGGACAGAGACCCTCACCAGGCGGGAGGCCGCGGCCTCCGGCGCGAAGGACTCGGTGATCAAGATCAAGGCCGGCGAGATGATCGTCAGGGAGGGCGCGCGCTACGACCAGTGGCACATCAAGGTCCTCGCCGGGATGAAGGAGGAGCGCAAGGGCGCGTCGTACTATCTCGAGTTCATCGGCACCTTCATACTCGTGCTCTGCTTCCTTGTGTTGCCCTTCATGGCTGTCGAGAAGTTCTTCCGCAGGGGGCGGGTCAGCCGTGAGGATCACGCTCTGATGGCGGCGGTGGGTCTCTCGGTGCTCCTCCTGATGAGGGTATCGCTCACCCTGGCGCCGGCGATCCGCGACGCGTTTCTTCTTACGATGGACGCATCGGTGCTTCACTATGCGGTTCCGGTCGCGGGAGGCGCGATGCTCATCCGCATGTTTCTCAGGGCCGATGTTTCGTTCGTCTTCGCGCTCGTGCTTTCGCTCTTCGCGGGCCTCTTCGTGGAAACGGAGACGACGTTCGTGGCTTACTCCATGATCACGAGCCTCACCGCCATCATGGCGATAGCGAACGCGGATCGCCGCAGCCACATCATCAGGGCAGGGGCGGTGGTGGGTGCGGCGGCAGTCGTGGCCGCGCTGGGCACCAGGCTCATCATCGTCGCGAACTCCCCGGCGGCAAACGCGTTCTCGGAGACGCTCTGGTGCATGCTCTTCGCGCTTCTCTCGGGGCTCGGCTGCGCCATCTATTCGATGATCGCGGCGCCGATAGTCGAGTCTGTCTCGGGCTACACCTCAGACATCAAGTTGCTGGAGCTCGCTAACCTGAACCACCCGCTGCTGCGCGAGCTGGTGGTGCGCGCGCCGGGAACGTATCACCACTCCCATCTCGTGGGGCTTCTGGCGGAGGCTGCCGCGACCGAGGTGGGGGCGAATTCTCTCCTGGTCAGGGTGGGCGCCTACTATCACGACATAGGCAAGCTCAAGAAGCCGCAATATTTCATCGAGAACACGAAGCCCGGGGAGAACAGGCATGAGAAACTATCCCCGCACATGTCGGCGCTCATCGTGGCTGCGCACGTCAAGGACGGCGTCGAACTCGCGGGGGAGTCGAAGATCCCGCGGGTGATCTACGACATGATACCGCAGCACCACGGCACGAGGCTGATCAGCTTCTTCTATGACAAGGCCAAGGCGTCCGAGGACCCGACCATGCAGAAGGTGGACCCTAAGGATTTCAGGTATCCGGGTCCCAAACCTCAGACCAGGGAGGCGGCGATACTAATGCTCGCCGACGTTGTCGAGGCCTCGGTCAGGGCGCTCAAGGAAAAGAGCCCTACCAGGATCGAGCAGACGGTCAAGAAGACGATACACGACATCTTCAGCGAGACCCAGCTGGACGAGTGCGATCTCACCCTTCGTGACCTCGACCTCATCGGGACGGCGTTCGCCAGGACGCTGCTGGGCATCTATCACGCGAGGATCGAGTACGCAAAGGAAGTGGAGAATGAGAGGGAGAAACAATCCCAACACAAGCAGGCTGGCGGGGATCAGGGTGAATCTCCGAAGCGAGCTCAGGACGACGAAGCCCCAGTTGACGGCGGTAGCCAGGGCAATTAGGCGGGCGACAGCGGGCGGCAAGGGGCGCGCCGGTCGTGCGGACATCGTCTTCGTGAACGACGCGGCGATGGCGCGCCTCGCCGGACGGTACAGGGGGAGCCCCAGGCCCACGGACGTGCTCGCGTTCCAGTATGAACGCGATCCGTGGCTTCTGGGCGAGATCGCGATCTCGCTGGACACGGCGAGGAGGCAGGCGCAAGAGCGCAGGGTGCCGCTCGCCGACGAACTCATCCTGCTCTGCGTGCACGGGCTTTTGCACATCCAGGGGCATGGCGACGAGTCCATCGGTGAATGGCGCAGGATGCGCGTGATGGAATTCGAAACCCTGATGAGGATCCTCAAATGAAGACCAGATATCAGATCGCGTGCGCGATTCTCTCCGGAGTTCTCGTCACACTCTCTTTTCCGACCGTGCTCTTCGGGGCGTATCTGCCGGACATGGGGTGGCTCGCATGGGTGGCCCTCGTGCCGCTCATCCTCGCGATAAGGGAGGCTGCTCCAAGGAAGGCCTTCATGGTCGCGTTCGCGACTGGGCTCGTCGCATACGGCGGCTCGCTCTACTGGATCTATCGCGCGCTCCATTACTACGGCAAGCTGCCGCCGCTCGCCTCTTCGCTCGTGCTCGCGCTCATGATCGTGATACTCGCGGCGTACCTGGCGGTGATACCGTGGCTGGCAAGGTTGATACAGACGAGGTGGAGGGGGGAACTGATCGCGATCCTCCCGGCGTGCTGGGTGGCCGTGGAGCTCCTTCGCAATTGCGCCCCTGTCGGCGGTTTTCCCTGGTCCAATGTCGCGATGTCGCAATGGAGGGCGCTGTGGGTCATCCAGATCGCCGACGTAGTCGGGGTCTACGGCATCATCTTTCTGATCGTGTGGGTGAACGTCTGTCTCTCCGAGATCGCAGCCGCGATCTCGGGCATGAGGCCGAATCAGCTCAAGCTCAAGATCGTGGCGACCGTGATCCTTCTTGCCGCCGTGTTGATCTACGGTCGTGTGAGGATGGACGTCCTCAAAGGCGAATTCGCCACGTCCGGTGTGACGACGATAGGGATCGTGCAGGGGAACATAGCGCAGGAGGACAAGTGGCGGGATGAAAAGGCCGCGGACAACCTCAACGCGCTCAGGCGCGGCACCAGGGCGCTCAGGGACGCCTCGGTGGATCTCGTGATCTGGCCTGAGGCCAGCTTCCCATGGCCGATCGACACGCGGGCCGCCTCCATCGATCCCAAGGCGCTTGGGTTTGACGCCGACGAGCTGGGCCCCTTGCCCTATCTTGTCATGGGCGCGATATCCGAGAATCCGGACGGCAGCTATCACAACAGCGTCGTGCTCTTCGACGCAAAGGGCGCGATCAAGGGCCGCTATCACAAGATGCATCTCGTCCCATTCGGAGAGTATGTCCCTTTCAAGAAGCTCCTCTTCTTCGCCGAGAAGCTGACGGAGCCGGCCGGCAACTTCAGCCCCGGCGAATCTTACCGGCCCCTCGACATAGGCGACGCGAAGGCGGGGCCGCTCGTGTGCTATGAGGACATATTCCCGCAGATCTCGAGGAGGCTCGTCGCAAACGGTGCCGAGTACCTCATCAACGTGACCAATGACGCCTGGTACGGCGTCTCCTCTGCTCCGTATCAACACGTCGCCCTCGCCGTCTTCCGCGCGGTGGAGAACCGGCGCTTCATGGTCAGGGCCACGAACACCGGCGTGTCGGCCGTGATCACGCCGACGGGGAAGATGGAGGTCCAATCGGGAATTTTTCACGACGCGCTGATAGTGGCGCCTGTGGGTTTGAAACAGGAGATCTCCCTTTACACCCAGCTGGGCGACTGGTTCGCCTATGCCTGCGCCGCGTATGCGGCGTTGGGGCTCATTATGGTGATAGTGGGAAGATGCAGGAAGCATAAAACCGGGAACTGAAAACAGAGAATCGATCATAGAGAGGACACAGATGAGCAAGGAACTGAGGGATAGATTCGAGACGCTGCAGAACAAACTTTCCGAGATCAGGGGGCATCTTTGACCTCGGCACAAAGCAGAAACGGATAGAGGAAATAGACGATCTGACTCACAAGCCCGGCTTCTGGGACGACACGAGGAGGGCCGGGGAGCTGACAAAGGAGCGCGAAGGTTTTTCCCTGACGATAAAGACGATAGACGGTCTCGCGCGATCGCTCGCGGACGTGGAGGCGGTGCTCGATCTCGCGAAAGAGGGAGAGGCCGGGGATCTGCTGGCGGAGGCGGGCTCGGAGCTCTCCCGCATGGAGAAGGTCCTGGACGATCTGGAGTTCAGGCGCATGCTCTCGGGCGCCAACGACCGCAACAACGCGATCATGTTCATAAACGCCGGCGCGGGCGGGACAGAGGCGTGCGACTGGGCGGAGATGCTGCTGCGCATGTATCGCCGCTGGTGCGACGCGCGCGGATACTCCAACGAGGTGGTGGACTTCACCCCGGGCGACGGCGCCGGCTTCAGGAGCGTCACGATGACGGTGCAGGGCGAGTACGCCTACGGATATCTCAAGGCCGAGAACGGTGTGCACAGGCTGGTGCGCATCTCCCCCTTCGACGCGAACAAGCGCAGGCATACCACGTTCACCTCCGTCTTCGTGCTGCCCGAGGTTGCGGATGACATAGAGGTCGAGATCCGCGACGAGGACCTGCGCATCGACACCTTCCGCTCCGGAGGCGCCGGCGGCCAGCACGTGAACAAGACCGATTCAGCGGTCAGGCTCACGCATCTGCCGACTAATATAGTTGTCGCCTGCCAGAGCGAGCGGAGCCAGCACCAGAACAAGGCCAACGCGATGAAGCTGCTCAAGGCCAAACTCTACGAGATCGAGCTGGAGAAGCGCCAGGCGGAAGAGGACAAGCTGACGAAGGACAAAAAAAGGATAGAGTGGGGGAGCCAGATCCGCTCCTACGTCATGCAGCCGTATCAGATGGTGAAGGATCATCGCACCGGAGTGGAGGCAGGCAACGTGAACGCGGTGATGGACGGCGACCTTGACGAATTCATCAGGGCGTATCTCCTGCAGAGCGCCAAAACATAGGGGACAGTCGCCGAACAGTGACCGACCTGAAGCTGCTTTCGCAGTGGTCGGCAGTTTCGACCGACCGAAAGCAGCTTCAGCAGCGGTCACTGCAATTGTGAAAATTAAAGTTATTACAAACCTGGGACGCAGAAGGGGCCTGTCCCCGGTTGGTTCGCTCATTGTCATTCATCAGACGGAACGAGTCGGCGCGCTCTTCTCGCTTTCGCTCGTCGCCTCAGGCGCCGTCTCCTCGCTGGGCTTTCGTCGGCCGGTATGTCATAGGGCTACTGAATCCGGCCTCCTCGAGCCCCGCTGCGAAGAGCACCCCGACCCGTCCCGTCACGCGGCACCTTGTGCCGCGACCGACCTGAAGCTGCTTTCGCAGCGGTCGCTGTGACTGGGCGGATCCAGCGTCCCAGGTTTTAAGTGGATGGGGTAGTTGAGTGGCATGACCTTAGAATGCCGAAGAATTCCGATTGGGCGAAACGGGGAAAGAAATTTCCTATCAGTTAATAAATAGATCGAAAGGATTATAACTCATGATTCATTTCCTTCATACAAGTGACTGGCAATTAGGCATGACCCGCCGTTTCCTTTCGGAAGAGGCCCAGGCGCGCTATTGCCAGACACGATTTGATGCTATACGAACAATGGGCCGTATTGCCAAAGAAAAACAATGTCAGCTTATGTTGGTGTGCGGCGATTCCTTCGAATCAAACTTGGTAGACCGTAAAACCGTCGCACGGGCAATCGAAGCACTCAAAGAGGTGACTGTCCCTGTTTATCTCCTTCCTGGTAATCATGACCCTTTGGATGCAGCTTCCATTTACCGCTCTAGCACTTTCATAGAAAAAAAACCGGCTCATGTCCACATCATCGAGAACACGGAGCCTATTCAAGTTATTGAGGGTTTTGAACTGGTAGGCGCTCCCTGGCTCTCTAAACGACCGAACGGCAACCCAATTGTTGATTTACTCAATGTGCTTCCTCCGGCAGGGGGGATAAAACGGATCTGTGTGGGACATGGTATTGTCGACATATTTACTCCCGATAAAGAAGCAGAAAATGTTATTGCGGTTTCCATGCTCGAAGCCGCCATTTTGGAAGGAAAGGTCCATTTTATAGCTCTTGGCGATCGCCATTCCCTCACGAAAGTGGGTTCCGGCGACAGTATCTGGTATTCCGGAACCCCCGAATCCACCGACTTCCGCGAAGACCATTCAGGGTTCTGTCAAATTGTTAAAATAGATGGCGATGATGTCAGTACCGAAGAAGTAAAAATCGGACAATGGAGTTTTATCGAAGATCTAGTGGACCTGAATACCGAAGCCGATGTGAAATCGCTCAAGAAAAAGCTGGAAGATATCCCGAATAGGGAACGGTCAGTTGTGAAACTGGTTCTTAAAGGTTCGCTCACACTTTCTTTGTACGAGGTTTCTCAAAACCACATTCTTGCGGCCAAGGATGTTCTGGCGGGTTCCGTGATCAACGAAGACAATCTCTTCGTGATTCCCAATGATACGGACTTCACCAATCTTGGTTTTTCTGGCTTTGCCGATGCAACGGTAAAAAGGCTCCAGGATAAAATAGCCCGGAGTGGGGCTGAAGACACCGTTGCCCGCGATGCATTCATGCTCCTTCTTCGCCTTTCCAAGGGGGCCGCATGAAACTCCTTCGTCTTAAGGTTGCCAATTACCGGGGCATCACTACACGCGAGATAAAGTTCAGCTCCCAGGGGATTACCCGCATAGAAGGCCCGAATGAGTCGGGGAAGTCCAGTCTCGGCGAGGCCATAAACACTATCTTGGACTACCCGGACAACAGCAAAGGCAAGGACATTCAAGCCATCCAGCCTGTTCATCAAGATGTGGGTCCTGAAATTGAACTGGAACTGGAAACGGGTAAATATGTGTTTACATATTTCAAGCGATTTTTAAAAAAGTCCGAGACTAGGCTTACTATTACAAAACCGAATCCCGAAAACCTCACGGGCCGCCAGGCGCATGACCGGGCGAATGAAATTCTTAAAGAAACACTCGATGTCGATTTGTGGAAGGCCTTGTCTATCCCGCAGGGTGAAGCGATTGACCAACCGGACCTTAAAAACAAACAGGCGTTGTCTGCGGCGCTCGATAAAGCCGCAGGGGTTCAACCGGCCGCCTCGCAAGAGCTTAGTTTGTTCAAAAGGGTTTCGCAGGAATACGAACTTTACTATACGATTGGTCGTGGAACCGAGAAGAAGGAACTCCAGGACCTGCGGAACGATCTGATCGAAAAGCAGACTGAGGTTCGGTCGATTGAACAAGACATCCGCGCGCTCGAAACCGATATCGACCGTGTCCCTGTATTGCAAAGGGAGTTGGCCCAGCTCAAGAAGCAGGAAGAAGGGCTGTCTCAACAGATGATAGACCTCACGGCGAAACTCGAGCAAATTAGTTCGCTCGAAAACATTCTTTCTGCAGCCGCTTTAAAACAAGAATCCGCTCAAAAAACTTTTCAGACAGCTAGGCACGCTAAAGAAATCCGCCACGAGATGATTAGCACAACAGAAAACGCCGCCAAGACCCACAGGGAACTTCAAGAAAGTAGTTCAATGGCCCTGCCGGTTTTGTCTCAGGCCCAGGAAGCCCTTAATAAAACCAAAGCGGCGGCCGACGAAGCCGGACAAAAAAGAAAAGAAGCGGAATCTCTCGCCACCCTAAAGAGGGTGGATTTCGACTATTATAATAACAAGCTCCATCTGGATCAATTGCTCGAACGCAAACAAAGGATTGACCAAGCCCGTAAAGATGCCGCTCAGGCAGAGACGGTGTTAGCGAAGAACAAGGTGGATGCCAACGCCTTAAAAAGGATAAAGGAAGCCGAGCTCAGCTTTAATACTGCCAGTGCCCAGATGGAAATAGGTTCGCCAAGTGTTCTCCTTCGTTCCATCTCTAAGTGTCGCCCGTTCATCGACGGTACAGAGGTTGTTCTCGACACTAACGAGGTCCGCACAATATCCGTCTCAGATAAGACCAAGGTCTCTGTTCCAGGAATCCTTGATATCGAAATAACCGCAGGTTCCAGCATAGAAGGGCTTGCCCGAAAGGTTGAATCCACTCGTCAGGTCCTCCAGTCTGCCTGTGCCGACGCCGCTGTGGCAGACTCGGACGAGGCCAGAAAAGCGTATGACAAATGCCAAGAGGCATTGCGGGTTGTTGAAAATAAAGTTCGAGTCGAAGAGGAAAACCTTAGGGATATTTCTTACGAAAGCCTTGAACAGAGGTTACGCAACCTTCAGCAGAGTGTGCCGAACTATCTTGTCAAGCGGGTTAAAGACCCCGCGATTTGCCCTGATTTCGACACGGCAAAAAAGGAACGGACAAAAGCCGAAGCAAATCTTCAGGTCGCTAATGGTGAATTGGAAAATAAACGTAGGCTTCTCGAGTCTGCCCGCTCCTTCTTCGACGATGTAAATATAAAACACAAGGAAGCCGGGGCAAAACTTGAGCAGTTGGCCAAAGACCTCAAACAGACTCAAGAAAACCTCAATATGGCCCGTAAAAAAGAATCTGATGAAACACTCGAGGCCAATCTGACCGCTGCCGATCGGGCAGTGCTCTCAGAAGATGCTGCATACCGTTCAGCTGTCGCCTCATTAGAGGCTTGCAACCCCGAACAAGTAAGAGCCCTGGCAGATTCCACCAAAGGTTCCTTGAAAACGATAAAAAATAGTCATGATTCAAAAGACAAGGGGCTGCTAGAGGTCCAAACCCATCTTAAAATAAAGGGCGAAGAGGGCTTTCACGAAAAATTAAACGCGGCAAATAATCAACTTGAACAATTGGAATTCAAAAACCGGGCGACCGCCCTTAGAGCCAACGCGGCCAAATGTCTTTTTGATACCATGTGCGAAGAGCGGGACAAGGCGAGTCGAGCTTATATGGCCCCGCTTAAAGATAAAATGGAAAGACTCGGTCGCTTGGTCTTTGACCCTTCATTTCAGGTGACTATCGACGATGATTTGAAGATTGCCAGCAGAACAGGCTCTGGTGTTACGGTCCCCTTCGAGTCCCTTAGTGGGGGTACAAAAGAACAACTTTCTTTAATTTATCGATTGTCGTGTTCCATGCTGGTGGCAAAGGATGGCGGGACACCGGTCCTTTTGGATGATGCTCTGGGTTATACCGACCCGGAGCGTCTGAAATTGATGGGCGCTGTATTGGCGGTAGCCGCCAAGGAATGTCAAATTGTCATTTTTACCTGTGTTCCTGAAAGGTATGCTTTTATTGGGGAGGCTGCTGTTGTTCCACTGTAGCATGTGTTATATTGGGAAGGTCTTCACGTCTCGTATTCAGGTTTTTGCAGCAATGCAGGAGATTGTTTTATAGACATTAAAGTTTGTATCGTGATTTGCGGTTGTATTATGTTTCTCATGGATTCCACTTAAGTTAAATGTTGGGCCGGGACAACATAGAGAGGGTAATGAATGAAGCTCCATCATCTACGAATTGAAGGCTACAAGAGAATCGAAATGGCAACAGTTATGTTCGGCGACGCAACCTTCTTGATCGGTCCCAATAACACCGGGAAGAGCACGGTTCTGAGCGCTATCACGCATTTGCTTTCTGCAAACAAACGGATCCCAGAGATCGAGTACTACAGCGTACAGGATGAAGCAACAAATGAACGCAAGACAGTCTCAAACAGAATAGTGCTTGAAGCTGAGTTTCGGAACCTGCCAGTCGAGTCCAAGTCGTGGCGTGGTTTCAAAGGACGCATATTCGAGTACGACCCCGGTAATTCGGGAGAGAGCGGTCTATGCCTCACCTACAGAAAGACCTATGAACTAGGCAAAGAAGTTGTGATCGAACTGAAGAGTAAAACGCGAACGATGAAGGCGCAATATGCTGATGTTACTACACCGCAGGAACTTATTGATCTGGGTATTGAGGCTGATCTTGTCGGTGAGTTGTTCGATGATCTGAAGAAAAAGTTCACAGCTGCAACACGACTAAAGCTGCAGGAAATTAACGATCTATGGGATATAGGCACAGAAGACACTTGGTTTCAAAATCCGGGAGGTATTCCGGGAGTTGTGCTGGTTCGGCTTCCACGCTACATAATTATACCAGCTGATACGGCGAGCAACGAAATGTCCAGTGGCGGAGTGCTGCCAAAAACACTGAATGAATTGTTTGAGGACGTACGTGGAACCTCCCCCAACTATCGAGAGGCACAAAAATTTCTCGATAAATTGGCTAAGGAACTCGACCCATCGGATGCAACCTCCGAGTTCGGCAAGATGATTATCGAGTTGAACGCAATTATTGCGAATGTTTTCCCCGAGTCAAAGATACATGCGCACGCAGATCTCAGTGACCCAGACAAGTCACTCAAACCGACCTTTACGGTGGAACTGTCAAGCAATATACGTACACCGGTTGATCACCAAGGCGCTGGAATGGTGCGCTCAGCGGTGTTTGGAATTCTTCGATTCAGACAAAAGTGGCTCTCAAGAAGAGAAGACCAAGACATTAGGAGATCAATCATTATTGGGTTCGAGGAACCGGAGATATATCTACACCCGAGCGCGGCTAACCAAATGAGGGATACGATATACGAGCTGTCCGCCCAGGATTCTCAAATCGTTGCTACTACGCACTCCCCATACCTGATTGATCTCGCGAGAAAGCCCAAACAAGTGTTGAATAGATTTTCCTTTGCTGGCGGTGGAATTCAGGCTCAGCCTTTCAACGTCACAGACGCGTTCAAGTCACTTCAGGATGAGGACAAAGACTACGTCAAGATGATTCTCAAGGTTGATGATCATATTGCGCGGGTTTTCTTCACAAAACGAATTGTGGTCGTGGAGGGAGATACCGAGGACATAGTTATTCGTGAAACATTGAAGCGGATTGAAAAAAGCAAGCAACTTGGCATTCTCGCGAACACTGAAGTGATCAAAGCCCGTGGCAAAGCATCTATTATCGGACTCGCGAAGTATCTAAAGGTTATGGGAATCACGCCATTTGTTATACACGATAGAGATGGTGGTGTCGCAGGCGCAGAGAAGTTCAATGCTCCCATTGAAGCAGCCGTTGGTAAGGCGAATGTCATCCAACTCGAAGAGTGCTTGGAGAATGTACTGGGGTATGCCCCACCGTCGACTGAGAAACCGTTCACCGCCTATTCTTTTACGAAAAGTTGGGGGGACTCTTGGACCGATGTGCCCGAGAAATGGCGGCTTGTGATGGAACGGGCGTTTGAGATCAGATGAGAAAAAGGGGGCGTTTCCCGCGCTCCAGCTGACTGAAAATATCATGGGCCGTTTTTGGCCAGGCCGCCCGCCAACGCCGTCTGCCTCTGCGACGGCAAGAAGTGCAAGTGGGTGTGGATGAAAAGAGATAGGTTAAGGGTCAAAGGTGAAAGGGGATGGACATGCGTTACCGACAGTTGACTTACTGTTTAATCTTGGCGGTTACTATCAGCGCCTGTAGCAAAATGTCTGAAGTAGATCGCCTGAAGAAACAAGCAGAGGCAGGAAATGCAGAGGCACAAGGGCAGCTCGGTCATGCCTATTCAGAGGGTATTGATATTCCCAGAGATTATCAGGAGGCTTTTAAATGGTATCTTAAGGCTGCCGAACAAGGTGATAAGTGGGCCCTATTTAACCTTGGCGTTATGTATGCTGAAGGTGAATATTTCCCAAAAGATTATAATCAAGCGTTTAAATGGTACTTGTTGGCAGCAGAGAAGGGGAACTCAGCAGCTCAATTCAATATCGCTCTTTTTTATGCCAATGGTTATGGAGTCCGTAAAGATCCTATTGAGGCAGTAAGCTGGTATCTTAAGGCCTCAAAAAATGGATTTGCCCCTGCTCAAGTTGCTTTAGGAGATGCATACAAAGATGGGTGGGGTGTTAAGAAGGATCTAGTTCAGGCATATGCTTTGTTCAGTCTAGCGGCAACACTGACTCCCAATCCGGATAACCAATCCGTAATTGATATGGCAAAAGTAAAGCGTGAGCTGATTGAAATTGCTTTGACACCTGAAGAAATAGCAAAAGCTCAGAATATTTCGCGCGAGTGGTACACTAAGGAATCGAAGTGAATCCTCAAAAGCATGTAGGATAGAAAAAAGTGTCCGTTTCCCGCCTTGCAGGTAAGTAAAAATATTCCGGACCGTTTTTTGCAAGGCCGCCCGCCGCCACCGACCACCAGATAGATCAGCCCTTGTTTGCCTCCGGGTGGCGCCGGGTCGGGGGACCCCCATTTGACGCCAGCAGCCGCGCAAAGTCATTTGCAGAAACTCGGTGATTGATTGCGGCGATGCCGCAAATGGGGGTGAGCCCGGCGACAGGACCCGGAGGCATCCGTTACGAACCTGCTTCAATACGGAGCGTTAAATGACAGGTTCGAAAAGGCCCGTTTTTCAGGTGCAGCGTTTTCGGCGGCATTGTCAGCAGCGTCCCGCGAAATTTAAGCAGATTTTCCTGGCATGCCTTATGTTTAACAATGTCGTGCATGACGAGGATTCAGCCTTGCCAACGCGAAGCATTTCAGGAAATTCTATATAGAATATAAGCAGTTATACGATATCCCAAAAGGCTACGCAGTGCGTAGCCTTTCTCCAGAAAAAAGAATGGACACCCGGCAGTGAATTCCGAGGACACGACTTCCTTCGCCGCCTCTTGCCGCGGCGAGAAGTGCAAGTGGGTAATGTTCAGGCCGGGGGATGCATCCCGTTTTTTCTTGATAAGTGGATGCTAAGGGCGTTACCGATGACGGTCTGGGAGGTTATTCCACAATGAGCGACAAAGTCGCCACAAGAGACCAACACGTTTCGCCGTTTGAGCGAATCCGGCGCACGAACGAGGCCGGGGCGGAATCTTGGTCGAGTCGCGATTTTTCGCATATTTTGGGCTACACGAAGTACAGCAATTTTGAACAGGTCATGCAGAAGGCAAAATTGGCCTGTTTTAACAGTGGCCATCGGATTGATGACCATTTTGCCGATATCGGCAAAATGGTGGACATTGGCAGTGGCGCACAGCGTGAAATTTCAGAAACGGTTCTCTCCCGCTATGCCTGCTATCTCATCATCCAGAACGCAGATCCTACCAAGGAAATCGTAGCGCAGGGCCAGACATACTTCGCGATCCAGACGCGCCGGCAGGAGATCAGCGACCAGGCGACCGAAGGCGAACGTCGTCTCCTCCTGCGCGACGAGATGCGGACTCACAATGTCCGCCTGGCGGGAGCGGCGAAGGAGGCCGGCGTCATCGAGCCGCGCGATTATGCCATCTTTCAAAATCACGGCTACATGGGGCTCTACGGCGGGTTGACGATGCCGGATATCCGCCGCCGGAAGGGGTTGAAGGAAAGCCAGCAAATCCTCGATCACATGGGGAGCACGGAGCTTGCCGCCAATCTCTTCCGTGCGACTCAGACCGAGGAGAAGTTGAGGCGCGAAAAAATCCGCAACAAGGAAGCTGCGCACAGGACGCATCATGATGTCGGTGTGAAGGTCCGTCAGACAATCCGGGAACTCGGCGGGACGATGCCGGAGAATCTCGCGCCGGCAGAGAGTATCAAGAAGTTGGAATCCAAAAGACGCAAGTCGCTGAAGGCAGGAAAATAGACCCCCTGGAAACGTTCCACCATGTTTGAGGTCTTTTAAATTACTGTCAAATAAATGGCGAGTTGAAAACTTGGAGGCAATCTTATGAGGATTTCTCTGGTAGTGACGATTGCGCTTATTTTCGCGTCTGCGACGGCCTTTGCCCAGACATACCAGCAGAGGAAGAACGAGGGCATGCTCCCCGACAGACAGCCTTCGTCCGCAACTTTGCAGATGTTTCGCTTCGGCGGAACGCGGGTCGGCGAGGAGGTCTACGTGACCGGGACCCCTTCGTTCGAGAGTTATTCCGTGCCCGCCGCTGCGCTCATCGACGTGAAGAAGGGAGGGGAGATCAAGGTCGAGATCAAGCGCAACGACAAGGCTCCCGTGTTCCTCGACACCGTGGAACTCGTCGCGGGCAACAAGAGGTACAGGCCGAAGAAGGCCATGGCGGACGGCAAGGACGTGACGAAGAAACTCGCGATGAAGGATGAGGATTGCGTCAGCTTCAAGGACCTCGTGCTCGAGTTTCCGCCTATCGGCGACGTGGATATCAAGACCGTGACACTCGATTTCACTGCATCGGCCGGCCACGTCTCGAAGACCATAGCCATGCCTGCGCAGAAGGACGGCCCGACGATCGTGCAGAGCTCGAAGTACTTCAATTATCTGCCGGGCTCCAAGAAGGGCTCGGTGGTCCTGGACAACGTCTTCATGACAGAGGCGGAGCTGGGCAGGCCCAACTACACGCAGAAGGTGACTCTCGCCATAGGAGAGGGGAGGGAGTCGATCAAGATGTGGGTGCGCGACGACGGCGCAAATCTCTCCGTGGCGCTCGACGTGGCCGCGGACAATACATTGGACGAGGCGAGCGACAAGACCGTGCTATACGTGCGCGGCAGGGACGGACTCAAGTCCTTCACTGCGGGGGCGGGCGGCGACGAGTATGGCCGCATGGGAGCGGCCTACACCGGCGATTCAAAGGCCGAGCACCGCGTCTATGAGTTCGTCATCCCGTTCTCCCTGCTTCCGCAGCTGGACGACAAGGGCAAGTGGGGCATTGCCTTCGCGGTGACGATGTGAAGATAGATGTGAAAATATAGGAGAAGTATAGGGGACAGTCCGAGGGGTTAGTCGATGCGATCATGCGCGAGCATCCTGAACTTGATCGAGAAAATGTGCGTCACACGAAGAGAAAAAAAGAAAAGAAGCTGATCAGAAATCATCCCAGGAGATTCCACGAGGGTATGAGGCGGAGGCAGTGACCTGTGAGGCGGGCGCGGGTTCCGGCGCGTTCTCGGTCCCCACAGTCCAGTCGTCCGGATCCTGCCAGTCTGCGTCCTGCGTCCTTGCGAAGTAGACGGTCACAACGCCCGCGGCTTCCAATGTCCTCAGCTCCGGCAGCTCGTACATGTAGAAAATGCGGTTGGCGCGAGCGCCCTCCACAAAACACCACGACTTGACGGGCTGGCCCGTCAGCGCGGCGATCGAGGTCGCCATGTCGGCGTATCGCTGCGAGTACTGGCCCCAGATCACGTCCGCCTCTGTAAACGTCAGCGGGAAGGGGTCGGCATACTCCTCGCCGTAGATCGTGACCACGCCGTCCACCGCGTTGCCGCGCTCGTACCAGTGCTCCGTGAGCATGGTGACGTAAGCCGGATACTGGTTGGAGGTGGTGGCGCCCTCGTCCCAGATCGCGCACTGGGGCGCGGCTTCGGAAGAGGCGCAGTGCACGTTGATCGAGTCCAGCACGCGCACCAGGCTCCCGTGGTTTCCGGCGCCCGACCAGTAGCCCATGTGCGCCTGCGTGCCGCTGGTCACGAGAAGCGGCGCATAATCGACCGCATTCTCAAGGAGCTCGCCTGTAAAGTTAGCATTGGCTGTCTGCGCTGTCTTTGTCGCGGCCGGCGTGAAGAGCGGTGTGTAGGGATCGAACTGCGTGCTTCCGCACGCGGCGAACAGGACGAAGAGGCCGACAATGGAGACGAATTTATTTTTTTTCATGCCGTGAATATATCTCATTTTTGGCTGCTCGGTCACTAGACATTTTTTGCCCTCTTCACCCTTGACTTCCTCTCTCAGCCTTATATAACTCCCCGAAATTTCGAACTTTTCGCCACAATTTGCACTTCCGGGGGGAGCAGCATGTCCGAGGATATCAATCAATATGTGACGCTGAGGCGCGAGAAGGCGGCAAAACTCAGGGAGATGGGGCTCAACCCGTTTCCGAACGATATCTCCGCCACTCATACCGCTGCTCAGATCCACGCGAAATTCGACGACAAGGACGCAGCTGCGCTTGAGAAGATCGATGATACCTTCTCGCTCGCCGGCCGCATCATGGCGATCCGCGCATTCGGGAAGGCGGCCTTTCTCAAGCTTCGCGACAGGGCCGGCGACCTGCAGATATTCGTCCAGAAACAGGCGCTCGACGATAGACAGTTCGAACTCTACAAGATGATGGACGTCGGCGATTTCGCCTGGTTCCACGGCAAGCTCTTCAGGACAAAGACGGGCGAGCTCACCCTGGCTGCCGACGGGCTCAAGTTCGTCACAAAGGCGGTCCAGCCGCTGCCCGAGAAGTGGCACGGGCTCACCGATGTGGAGGCCCGTTACCGCCAGCGCTACGTGGATATGATAGTCAACGAGGGCGTGAAGCGCACCTTCGTGATCCGCTCGCAGATCGTGCAGGCAATCCGCGAATTCCTGGTCGCCAAGGAGTTCCTCGAGGTCGAAACGCCGATGATGCACCCGATCCCCGGGGGGGCTGCCGCCAAGCCGTTCGTCACTCATCACAACAATCTGGACCAGGACCTCTTCCTCAGGATAGCGCCGGAGCTCTACCTCAAGAGGCTCGTGGTCGGTGGCATGGAGCGGGTATTCGAGATCAACCGCAACTTCCGCAACGAGGGGATATCCATTCAGCACAACCCCGAGTTCACGATGCTCGAGTTCTACCAGAGCTACGCGACCTACGAGGACCTGATCAAACTCACCGAGGAGATGCTCTCGGAGGTCTGCAGCAAAGTGATGGGCGCAGACGAGATCTCGTACCAGGGCGAGAGGATCAGCTTCAAGGCGCCGTTCGCCAGGTACACCATGAAGGAGTCGCTGGTGAAGATCGGCGGAGTGGACCCAGGCATCCTCGAGTCCCGCGACAAGGCGCTCAAATACGCCCTCTCGCTGGGCGACAATCTCAAGTCAAAGAGCGAGGGGCTCGGCGCGATACTGACCGAGATCTTCGAGCTTACGGTCGAGAAGAAGCTCACCCAGCCCACGTTCATCACGCAGTACCCGACCGAGGTCTCGCCGCTATCGAGGAAGAACGACGCGGATCCTGAGGTCGTCGACCGCTTCGAGCTGTTCGTGTACGGCCGCGAGATCGCGAACGCTTTCTCGGAGCTCAATGATCCCGAGGACCAGGCCGCGAGGTTCAAGGCGCAGGTCGCGGCGCTCGGCCGCGGCGACGAGGAGGCGATGCACTTCGATGACGATTACATCTGCGCGTTGGAATACGGCATGCCGCCGACCGCGGGCGAGGGGATCGGCATCGACAGACTCGTGATGCTGCTCACGGATTCTCCGTCGATCAGGGACGTCATCCTCTTCCCCTTGCTCAGAACAAAGCAGCAGGACTGAAACCAGGATGAATATTCCTCTCATCTCATGGGTCGCTCAGCGCTACCTCAGCTCCAAGAGCGCGGGCAGCTACGCGCCCCTGCTCACCGCGACCGCGATAGCCGGCATCGCGGCGGGCGTCATGGCCCTCATCGTGGTCATGTCGGTGATGCTCGGGTTCAGGAAGGAGCTGGCGCACAAGCTCGCGGGTTTCAACGCGCACATCACCCTCACGAGATCAGACGGTGCGGGCGAGATGGGCGCTGATGAAATCAAATCGCTCATCCCAGGCGTCGACTTGAAGGACATCTCCCCCTTTGTGCAGGGCGAGGTTATCGCCGCGGCCGAGGCAGGGGACGAGGCGGCGGTGCAGGGCGCGCGCGTACGCGGCATAGACCCGGCCCGCATGGGAGCCCTTGAGGGGGTCGATCTGTATTTTTCCAGGGGCGAGGACGGCGTATCGGGGCTGGCGGACAGCGATGCGTCGGGTCTGCCCGATGCGATCGTCGGCAGCGAGGTCTCGACGCAGCTCATGGTGCACCCTGACTTCGACGATGCGATCGCGCTCATCGCGCCGCTGGCCGAGGTCGGCCCTGCGGGCGATCTCATCCCCAACAGGAAGAGGTTTCGCGTCGCAGGGCTCTTCAAGGCGGGGATCTATGAGTTCGACAGCAAGTATGTGCTGGTGGGGCTTGATGAGGCCAGATCGCTCCTGGGTCAGCAGGCGGAGGAGGGCTGGCACATACGGCTCGTCGATCCTGCGGACACCCCCGATGTCATCGCCGTGGTGCGCGCCGGGTTGCCCCCGGGCTGGAAGGCGTCGGGTTTTGACGAGCACAACAAAAAGCTCTTCGCAGCGCTCAAGCTCGAGCGCGTCGCCATGTCGGCGATACTGATCATGGTGCTCCTGATCGCCTCGTGCTCGATCGCCGGCGTAGTCCTCCTCACCACGGCTGCGAAGAGGAAGGACATAGCAGTGCTCCAGTCCATAGGCATGCCGGGCCTCTCGGTCAGGCTGGTATTCATCATCCACGCTGCCTTTATCGGCGTGATCGGCGCCGGGGCAGGGCTTATCCTAGGCGTACTGATCGCGCTGGCGGCAAACCGCCGACCCTTCAGGTTGCCTGATTCATACTATCTCGATTATCTGCCGGTTGACCTCTCCTTCACGCATGCGATCGCCTTCGCGATCGTCGGCGTGGCGGTGGCGATAGCGGCCTCTATCTATCCTGTGAGCCAGGCCGCAGGGCAGGACCCGGTCGAGGTGCTGAGATACGAATGAGGTGGGGATGTCTCTAGTCGCGTTCATAAGCAGGCGATTCAACGGTCAGGGACGGACTCCGCGTTCGATCAGGATCATGCGGGTCGTGGCCGGCGCGGGCGTGGCGATCGCCGTCGCAGCTCTCGTGATCTCCTCTTCCGTGGGCGCGGGATTCGAAAGGGAGTACGAGAAGGCGCTGCTCGACTTCAACTCGCACGTGATCGTGATGTCCGGAGGGGAGATCCCGGACGAGAGGGCGGCCATGGAGAGCCTGCGTCAGTTCAGCGGCGCGACTGAATCGGAACTCGGTCTGGCGCGCAGGTGGGGTTGGCTTGACGGCCTCGTCGGCAACGGTTCCTGGCTGGACAACGTCATGCCAAAGACAGTGATGGAGAGGGCGGCGCAGGTGCGCGAGATAAAGGAGAGGCAGATGATCTCCATGTCGCCGTTCCTCTATCGCGAGGCCATGCTCGTAGGGCCCCAGGTCATCAGGGGCGTGATAGTGAAGGGCATAGACCCGCATCGCAAGGACTCGGTCGGCAATATGCGCATAAGCCTAGCAGGGGGAGAGGTTTCCCTGGAATCCGCGCTGGGTGCGAAGGGGGGCGCGATCCCCGTGCTCCTCGGCTCCGCTATGGAGGCTTCGATAGGGCCTCTGGCAAAGAGGCTTCGTCTCGTCATACCATCGAAGGAGGGGCAGAGGTTCGTCGAGCTCGTGCCTGTAGGGAGTTTTGAGTCCGGCATGCACGACTATGACGCGGAGTTCATGCTCATGGACATAGGCGCTGCGCGGAGGATCTTCGGGGTGGCTGAGAGGGCGGCCAGCGGAATAGAGCTCAGGCTCTCCGATCCCAGGGACGCGGGCCTGTTTGCCCAGGCTATGGAGGAGAAGCTCGGTTCGTCTTTTTCCGCAACGACCTGGGGAGATCTCAACTATGATCTTTTGGCCGCGGTCAGGCTCGAACGCCTGGTCTCGGCGCTGATCATGAGCATCATGCTCGTGGTCGCGGCGCTCAACATCATCGCGGTGCTCGTGCTCACTGCGATAAAGAGACTCCCCGAGATTGCGGTGTTCAAGGCGTTGGGCCTCAAGGATCGCGATCTGGAGCGGGTGCTCATCAGGGGAGGGATGAACGTGGGATTCAAGGGGATATCGGTGGGCCTGGCGATCGGCCTCCTTGTGTCAATTCTTACGAAAAAACTGGGACTTATACCGCTCGACGCGGAGATCTACATGATTGATTCCCTCCCGATTGACATTTCGTGGATGATATGCGGCATTATCGCGTTCTTTTGTCTTTCAGTGCTGTGGCTTGCGTCCAGGTTCGCGGCAAAGAGGCTCGCCGGGATGGACCCGGCTGAGGGACTGGCAAGGGCGAGGTGAACGGGATGGCGTTTCTTGCTGCCAAAGGAATCTGGAAGATTTATGCCGACACGGCTGAGCCTGTCGAGGTGCTTCGCGGGTTGGATATCTCAATCGAGAACGGCGAGGCGGTCGGCATATTCGGCGCGTCCGGCAGCGGCAAGTCGACGCTGCTGCACATAATCGGCGGCCTGGACAGGCCCACGGAGGGCTCTGTGAACGCGGCGGGGTTCGATCTCGGCGTGCTCTCCGACGACGAGATGGCGCGTTTCAGGAACAGAGAAATAGGATTCGTATTTCAGTTCTATCATCTGCTCCCCGAGTTCACCGCGCTTGAAAACGTCATGCTGCCTGCCCTCATCGGCGGACACGCGCGGTCGGCGGCAGGCAAGATGGCCATGGATGCGCTCGATGCAATGGGCCTCTCGGCCAGGCGCGATCACAGACCGGCCATGCTGTCCGGCGGCGAGCAGCAGAGGGTCGCGATCGCCAGGGCGGCGGTGCAGAGGCCGAAGCTCATCCTGGCTGATGAGCCGACCGGCAACCTGGACCGACAGACTGGCGCGAAGGTTTGGGAGTATCTCGTGGATCTGAACAAGCGCCTCGGTATCGCGTTGATCGCGGTCACGCACAATCGGGAATTGATAGACAAGTCGATGACCGCGTACGAACTCAAGGATGGAAAGCTCAACAGACTCGGTGCATAGCGAGTGCGGAAAAGGAATTCGATGCGCAATCAGGGGGGAGTCCTGAAAAGGTTTTTGGCGATATTCCTGGCCGTGAGCATGGTCGCGATCGCGCCGGCCGGCGTCGCCCATGCGGGCGGCCAGGTCGTGCGCGAGATCGAGTTCAGCGGCAACAACCGCACGCCCGAGGAGACTCTCCTCACCACCATCAATACGCGCGTCGGCGCTCCCCTCAACGACGAAGTCCTGGATGGCGACGTGAGGGCCCTCTACAAGCTCGGTCAATTCAGGGACGTCAAGGTCGAGAGCGATCCGGGCGCCGGAGGCGTGAAGCTCAAGTTTGTGCTCGATGAGAAGCCGCTGATCTCCGATATCGCGTTCCAGGGCAACAAGAAGATAAAGAGCGACGACTTGAGGCCGGAGGTGACCCAGCGCACCTTCAACGTGCTCGATGACAAGGCGGTCGCCGAGTCGATGCAGAAGATCCGCGAGGCCTACGCGAAGAAGGGCTTCTACCTCGCGGATGTCGATTACCACCTTGAGGCGACCGATAAGGGCGACGCCAAACTCGTCTTCGACGTGCGGGAGCACAAGGGCGTGATGGTCAGACGCGTGCTGTTCGTCGGCAACAAGGTCTTCAAGGACAAGGAGCTGCGCAAGGTCATCAAGACGAGGCAGAAGGGAGCCTTCTCCTTCCTCACCAACTCCGGCAAGTATGAGGAGGAGATCCTCAAGAACGACCTCCTCTTCCTCACCTATCATTACCTCAATCACGGCTATCTGAGGGTGAAGATCTCGCCGGCCAAGACCACGATATCGAAGGACCGCCGCTACATCTTTGTCACATTCCAGGTCCACGAGGGCGAGCAGTATCGCATCGGCCGGATCGGAATATCCGGAGACATCCTCACCACGAGGCAGGAGCTCGAAGGCGCGCTCGTGACGAAGACCGGCGACATATATTCGCAGAGGACGCTGGACACCGACATCCAGGGGCTCATCGAGAGGTACGGGGACGAGGGCTATGCGTATGCCAACATAGTGCCTCAGACCGTGCCGAACGACGAGAACCTGACCGCGGACATAGACGTCCGGATAAGCAAGGGCGACCAGATCACCGTGGAGAGGATCAACATCTCCGGCAACGCCACCACGAGGGACAAGGTCATAAGGCGCGAGCTCGCGATAATGGAGGACGATCGCTTCAGCGAGCGTGCGCTCAAGAAGAGCCGCGAGAACCTCATGCGGCTCGGTTTCTTCGAGGACGTCAACTTCGCGACGCCCAGGGGCAGCCGAGACGACACGATGGTGCTCAACGTAGAGGTAAAGGAGCGGCCCACCGGCACCTTCAACATCGGAGCCGGTTTCTCCTCGGCCGAGAAGTTCATGGTGAACGCATCCGTCCAGAAGGACAACTTCCTGGGCTACGGGATCAGCGGACAGATATCCGCGGAGCTCTCCAAGAGGCGTCAGCTGTTCATGCTCTCGATAAGCGACCCGTATTTCCTCGACACGAAGATGATGGCCGGCATATCCGGCTATCGAAACTCGTACCACTACAACGACTTCAAACGCTCGGCCACGGGAGGCGACATATCCCTCGGCCGGCGTTTCTTCGACTGCTATTCCTGGCAGCTGGGCTATACCCTCGAACAGGTGGAGGTGGGCGATTTCAGCTATGTGGTCCCGCAGTTCTTCAGGCAGGACACCAGCGGAATCACATCCCAGCTCTCCTTCACGCTCTCCAGGGATACGCGCGACAATCGCCTCACCCCGAACAAGGGTATGTACAACATCCTCACGAACGAGGTCTCCGGCGAGAAGCTCGGCGGCGACAACGACTATTACAGGGTCAATTTCAGGACCATGTTCTACCAGCCAATCATCAAGAAGCGGCTCATCTTCAAGGAGTTCTTCCGGATAGGTTACATCAAGAGCCTCAACGACCGCCCTGTTCCGCTCTTCGAGAGGTTCTTCACCGGAGGCGTATTCTCGCTCAGGGGCTACCAGCCGGATTCCGTGGGCCCGAGCATGCGGATACCCAGCTCGGTGTCCGGCAACGACGAGATCTTCGTGTACGGCGGCGACAAGATCATGCTCTTCATCACCGAGTTTGAGATACCGATCTACGACAAGGCGGGCATAAGGGGGGTGGTCTTCTTCGACGCCGGCAACGCCTTTGCCGAGAATGAGAACTTCGACCTGAGAAAGCTCAGGCTGGACTACGGCTTCGGAATCAGGTGGAATTCCCCCATGGGCCCCTTGCGCTTCGAGTGGGGGTTCCCGATCGACCGCAGGGCTGGGGAGGAACCGGTGGTATTCAACTTCACGATCGGCAACTTCTTCTAGGAGGGAGATTCCTCTTGCAATCAGAGGGTTTTTCGTATTATAAGCGCTCAATTTCAATAGTTTAACCGAACATAGAGGAGGTATGACATGAAGAAAGTTGCAGCATTGCTCGTGGCCACTATGATCCTGGGCTTCTCTTTTGTCGCCATGGCCGAGAAGAGCTCGGAAGGCGTCTCGACCGGCGGCACGGTGAAGATCGGCTACGTGGACATGAACAGGGCCCTCAACGAAGTGCGCGAGGGCAAGTCGGCCAAGGCTCAGCTCGAGGCGGACGGCAGGGCGAAGAAACAGAAGCTCGAAATCATGCAGAATGAGATCAAGGCGATGAAAGAGGACCTGGACAAGCAGAAGCTGATCCTCTCCAAGGATGCGCTGCAGCAGAAGGAGGCCCAGTTCCAGCAGAAGTTCTACGAGATGCAGAAGATGACTGTGGATTTCGAGCGCGAGTTTGCCGAGAAGGAAGCCAATCTCATCAAGCCGATCGGCATGAGGTTGCAGACGGTCATCCAGAAGATCGGCACGGATGAGGGTTACACCATAATAGTACCGAGGGAGATGGCGCTCTATTCCCTCCCCGGCGCTGACCTGACGGACAAGGTCATCAAATCGTTCGACGGGGGCAAGTGAAGGGCGGCGTGAAGAGGAAGAGCGTTAGTCTGTCGATAATGGCCGTGCTGGCCCTCGTGGCCGGTACGGCCATTTGTGTTCCCGCGCGCGCGGCCGATGAGGTCGGTGCGGCCAGGATAGGTTATGTGGACATAGGTTCCGCCCTCAACAAGGTCTCGGACGGCCAGGCCGCAAAACGGCAGCTCAAACTCGAGTTCAAGGAGAAGCAGCAGAGGCTCAATCTGATGCAGAAGGAGCTCGAGGCCTTGCGCGATGAGCTCGACCGCGAAAGGATCGCGCTCTCCTCCGAGGAGCTCGAGTCTAAGGAGCGCGCCTATCGGGAGAAACTCACCGACGTGCAACGACGCTTCGCAGACTTCCAGAGGGATATGGGGGAGCGCGAGGCAAGGCTCACCGACGAGATACTCAAGAAGATAAGGCAGATAGTGTCGAACATCGGAGAGGAGGAGGGCTACGCGCTCATCCTGGAGCGATCCCAGGACGTCGTCCTATATTCGCCCAACGCCGGCGATCTCACGGAGCGAGTCATCAAGGAGTACAACAGCGGTTCGGGGAGCAAAAGGGGGAGGTAGGCATGTCGCTCGACGGGCGTCTGCTCGAGATGCTGGTATGCCCGCAATGCAAGGGTTCTCTTCTGGAGGTCGAAGGGGGACAGGGTCTTTCCTGCAATCGCTGCAAACTCAGATATCCGATCCGCAATGGAGTTCCGATAATGATATCGCAGGAGGCGGGTGATCTCAGGACCGATTCGGCGGGAGGCTCTGCGGTAAAAATCGCGCGCGCGGGCTTCAGGGTCACCGAGGGCAGGGATGCGGGACTCACCTTCCAACTGGAGCCTGGGACCTGCAGGGCCATGGGCAGGGCCACAGTGGATCCCAACCGCACTGCGGTCTTTAACGTCGACATAGCCTTTGCCCTGGACGAGAGCACCAAGGGGTTGATACTCAAGTATATCGCCGGACAGTTCCAGCAGATAAAGGCGCAGCAGGAGGGGGGCGCGGGCGAAAGGCTCGGCCTGTTCAGACGAGCGCCCGACATCGTCTTGAGCGACGCCAGTCTCTCCAGGCTTCACGCGATGCTCTTTTCCGACGGGGACAACGTGGCGATACTCGACCTCGTGAGCAAGAACGGCACCTACGTCAACGGCCAGGAGGTGGAGTCGAGGATGCTCAAACCGGGGGACGTGATAGAACTGGGTGACACCACCATGATTTTTGAGAAATGAGGCGTATATGGAGTCGATGACAGGATACGGGACCGCTGAGGGGAGGGTCGGCAAGGGCCGCCTCTTCGTGGAGATCAAGAGCATCAACCACCGCTTCAACGAAATCAACGTCAAGATACCCGCGCGCATGGGGGCGCTCGAAGCGCACATCCGCAGCAGGCTGAGCGCGATCTTTCCGCGTGGCAAGGTGGACGTCTTCTTCAAGGAGAAGGAGCCCCTCTTCGGAGGGGTGGCGATCTCCATAGACGTCGAACTGGCGCGGCAGTACCAGAGGTTGCTCAAGAAGATCCGGCATGATCTGCACATCGAGACCGGAGGCAAGTTCCTTGAGATCGTGGGACTGGATAGGATACTGCGCGTTGAGGAGGCGGAGGGCTCATACGAAAAACTCTGGTCCCAGATCAGAAACCTTATTGAAAAGGCGATCTCCGGGGTCCGGAAGATGCGCGCGAGCGAGGGGGCGCATATAGCGAAGGATCAGCGCATGAGGCTCGCCAGCCTCCGCGCGCTCATAGCCGAGATCAAGAAACAATCGGACAGCTCCCTGGATCACCACCTCCACAGGCTGCGCAAGAAGGTCGCCACCGCTACCGGGGCTCAGGTGGATGAGCAGAGGCTCGCCGCCGAGGTGGCCTATCTAGGCGGCAGGCAGGACATCGCCGAGGAGCTCTTGAGGCTCGAGAGCCACATAAAGCAGTACGGCGAGATAATCCGCATGAGGGAGCCGGTGGGGCGCAAGCTCGATTTTCTCCTTCAGGAGATGCACCGGGAGATCAACACGATCGGGTCGAAGGCTTCTGACGCGAAGATCTCTCAGAAGGTCGTTGACTGCAAATCGGAGCTGGAGCGTCTGAGGGAGCAGATTCAGAACATCCAGTAAACGCGATGCGAAAGGGCAAGCTCTTCGTTATATCCGCGCCGTCGGGCGCGGGCAAATCGACGGTCCTCTCCTGCGTCCGCAAGCGCATCAGAAACCTCGACTTCTCGATCTCCTGCACCACGCGCAATCCGAGGGCGGGCGAGGCGCACGGCTCCCACTATCACTTCGTCGAACGGTCTCTCTTCAGAAAGATGATCGAAGAGGGCGCGTTCATGGAATGGGCCGAGGTGCACGGAGAACTTTACGGTACGCCGAGGGCACCGATCGAGAAGGCGATCGCGAAGGGCACCGACGTGATCCTCGACATCGACGTGCAGGGCGGCATGGCTATCAAGAAGATCCGACCGGAGGCGATAACTATCTTTCTGCTTCCGCCCAGCCTGAATGAGCTGAAGAACAGGCTCGGCGGCAGGGCGACGGAGAGCCCCGAGCAGATAAAGTTGAGGCTCGCCAACGCCGAAAAAGAAATGGGATTTGCCTCCAGTTACGATCACAAGGTAGTCAATGACAAGGTCGATCAGGCCTGCGTCGAGATATGCTCGCTCATAGAGGACGCAAGGAAGGGATGATAAGGCTACACGACATACTGGACATGGTCTCGGCGTATATTCCGGACGCGGATCTGGATCTCATACGCAAGGCCTACATCTTCTCAGCCAAGGCCCACCAGGGTCAGACGCGGAGATCCGGCGAACCCTACCTCATACATCCGATGGAGGTCGCTGGGATACTCGCCGGCATGCGCCTGGACGTGCCGTCCATAGCCACGGCCCTTCTGCACGACACGGTCGAGGATACGGTCGCGACCCTTGAGGAGATAGAGACCCTCTTCGGCGAGGAGATAAAGAATCTCGTCGACGGCGTGACGAAGCTGTCGAAGATCCAATTCACGACCAGCGAGGAGCGCCAGGCCGAGAATTTCCGCAAGATGATCATGGCGATGGCCAAGGACATAAGGGTCATCATCGTGAAACTCGCGGACCGCGTGCACAATATGCGCACGTTGGAGCATCTGTCGGAGACGAGGCGCGAGGCGATCGCCCGCGAGACGCTGGACATATACGCGCCGATAGCCAACAGGCTGGGCATCCAGCAGATAAAGACCGAGCTCGAGGATCTGGCGCTCAAGCACCTCAAGCCCGACGTCTATCAGATGATCGACGAACAGGTGAGGAACCGGGCGCAGGCGAGGGACAAGTTCATCACGGACGTGCGCAAGATCATCGTCGGGAAAATGCGCGAGCACAACATCGAGTGCGAGATCCACGGAAGGCTCAAACACTATTACAGCATCTGGCGCAAGATGGAGAATCAGCATATCCCGTTCGACCAGGTCCACGACATAGTGGCGTTTCGCATCATCGTGGACTCGCTGCAGCAGTGCTACGAGGCGCTCGGTGTGATCCACTCGCTGTGGCGGCCCGTTCCCGGCAGATTCAAGGACTATATCGCCATGCCCAAGGGCAACGGTTACCAGTCGCTGCACACCACCGCCATCGGCCCGCATGGCGACCGCGTGGAGTTCCAGATCAGGACTAACGAGATGCACGAGTCCGCGGAGCATGGCATAGCGGCTCACTGGAAGTATAAAGAGGGCAGGCTCATCACCGACAAGGATGAGATGAAGTTCAAGTGGATTCGAAAGCTGCTGGAATGGCAGACCGAGCTCTCGGACCCCAGCGAGTTCCTCGACACCGTGAGGCTCGATCTCTTCGCGGACGACGTGTATGTATTCACTCCGAAAGGCAGGCTCCTCGAGTTCCCCCGCGGCTCGACGCCCGTGGATTTTGCGTACGCCATCCATTCCGACGTCGGGCACTCCTGCATCGGCGCCAAGGTCAACGGCAAGATCGTGCCGCTACGCTATGAGTTGCGCAGCGGCGACACGGTCGAGGTCCTCACCGGCAAGCAGAAGCAGCCGCACAAGGACTGGCTCTCGTTCGTCATCTCTTCCAGGGCGAAGGCCAAGATCCGCCAGTTCATCAGGATCGAGGATAAGGGCCGCAGCTCGCAGCTCGGCCGGGAGCTCCTGGAGAAGGAGTGCCGCAGGTACGGGCTCAACGTGAATCAGGTTTTAAAGAGCGACGAGCTCGAGGAATTCGCTAACAAGGCCTCCTATTGCAAGGAGGAGGGCCTCCTCTCCGCGGTCGGCTACGGCAAGATTTCGCCGATGCAGATCATCGCGCTCTTCGTGCCGCATGAGAAGCTGCACCCGGAGGATCGTCCCAGGGACAAGGAGGCCGAGTCGGTCATCGGCAAGATCGTCAAGAAGCTCAAGCGCTCCAAGGGCATGGTCAAGGTGGGCGGCATGAGCGACATGATGGTCAGCTTCGGCAAGTGCTGCAATCCCGTGCCGGGCGATCCCATCGTTGGCTATGTGACGCGCGGTCGCGGTGTGGTCATACACGTCAAGGACTGCGAGAAGGTGCTGGGCCAGGACGACGAGCGCTTCATCAACGTGGAATGGGATATGTCCAACGCTCAGTCCAGGGTCACGCGCGTAAAGGCCGTCTGTGCCGACAGACCGGGGATACTCGCGAAGATGACTGAGGCGATATCGCAGCAGGGCGGCAACATAGTCGGCGCCTCCATAAAGGTGAACGATGACAAGACGGCCACGAACCTCTTCGAGGTGGAGATAAAGGATATTGCCCAGCTGCGGGCCGTCATCAAGGGGCTGGAGCGCGTGAAGGGGATGATATCGGTGGAGCGAATCAGGGACTAGGGGTCTTCTGTACTATGCTTTTACGACGCTGCCGGAGCGTATGCAGCGCGTGCATACCGTGGCTCTGAATGTGCGGCCGTTGCGGTTGATCCTGATGGTCTGAAGGTTGGGCCTGGATATCTTGCGGGTCTTGATATTAGAGTGGGAGACGTTACGGCCGTAGAGGGTCTTCTTCCCACATATTTCACAGGTGGCTGGCATGTCTTACCTCCGGAAAGTCCTTAAAAAGTCTGGCTCACCTAACATGGATAGGGGTGGCACGCAAGACAAATCTAGAAAAAACAACGGACTAGGGGATTTTGGAGAGGATCTGGCGGTCCGTCACCTTGAGGACATGGGCTTTCGGATTATAGGTAGAAACGTACGCTACAGGGTTGGAGAGATCGATATCGTGGCCATGAGGGGAGACGAGCTACATTTTGTAGAGGTCAAGACGCGCATTTCCGACGCATGCGGGGACCCCATCGAATCCGTAACCCGTACAAAGATGCAGAGGATCCGCAGGGCAGCCGAGATGTATATCCTTAAAGCTAGAAATAACATTAAATATAAAGATATACCCCCTTGTTATTTCGATGTTATTGGTATTGATTTAACTCAAGGGGTTCCGCAGATCGAATGCCTGATCGATGCCTTTGAGTGATGATAGGAAAGAGATGGGCGAGATGAACGAAAAAAGACATATGACCGCGATCAGCGCCTTCTTCGATCGTGCCGACTACATGGGGGGCAAGGTGTGCGCCCTGGTCAAGTCCTCCGGTCGTTACAAGGGCGTGTCGTGGAGCGAGATGAAATCCAGGGTCCTGGCCGTGGCGGCCGGGCTCTCCGGCCTTGGCATAGAGAAGGGCGATCGCGTCGCCATAATGGTCACGACCAGGATCGAGTGGACGATAGCTGATCTGGCCATCATGGCCCTGGGCGCCATATCCGTACCTGTCTACTGCGCGCTCCCTCCGGACCGCATCGCGCATATCCTCGCCGATTCCCGTCCAAAGGCCGCGATCGTCGAGGATGACGCGGTAGTGGAGCTCTTTGAGAAGGCCAGGGCGGTGGGAAAAATCGCTGAGGAGATGCTCATCATCGGTTTGCGTGATGGAACGGGCTCTCATTCGATCGAGGCGCTCGAAAAGGCGGCGGGCGGCGCGTCGATGGATGCTGCCGAGTTCGAGCAAAGGGGGCTGGGCCCTGACGATCCCGCCACGTATGTCTACACCAGCGGGACCACAGGCCGGCTCAAGGGTGTCGTGATAACCCACGGAATGATCATGGCCGAGGTGACCTCGGCTGGGCTCGCGTTCAGGTTCACCCCGAGGCACGTCGGCCTCCTGGCCTTGCCGCTCGCGCACGTGCTCGGCCGCATGATCCAATTCTATCACATGGTGCACGGGCCCGTCCTCGCCTACGCGGAGAGCCTGGAGATGCTCGCGCAGAACTATCTCGAGGCGAGGCCCCACTTCGTCTGCGGCGTGCCCAGGATGTTGGAGAAGATCCAGGAACGGGTGATGGAGCACCTCGACAGGTCGGGCCCTCTTGCGCGCCGTGCTGCCGCATGGGCGCTGAAGGTCGGCGGCGATTTCATCGATATCAAGAAGCAATCCAGGGTGATTTCCGCGTCGCTTCGGATCAAATATGCACTGGCCGACACGCTCGTCTTCCGAAGACTCAGGGCGCGTCTGGGCGGAAGGCTCTTCTGCTTTGTCTCCGGTGGAGCCAAACTCTCGGAGGAGACGACCCGTTTTTTCCATGCCGCGGGCATAAAGGTCCTCGAAGGCTACGGTCTCACGGAGACCTTCGCGGCGGTCACGGTCAACGTCCAGGACGACTACAAGTTCGGCACAGTCGGCAAGCCGCTGGCGGATGTGTCGCTCAAACTGGCGCAGGACGGTGAGATCCTGCTCAAGGGCCCCATGGTCTTCAGGGAGTATCTCAACCTGCCGGCGGAGACCCTTGCCGCCTTTGATTCTGAGGGATACTTCAGGACCGGCGACCTCGGGGAATATTCGAGGGACGGTTTTTTGCGACTCACCGGCCGCAAGAAGGAGATGATCGTTACTGCGGGCGGCAAGAATGTGGCTCCGCAGATGATAGAGGAGGTCCTCGCATCATCGCCGCTGGTGAAGAACGCGATGGTCGTGGGCGACGGCCGCAAGTTCATCGTCGCCCTCATCGCTATAAATGAAGAAGAGGTAGGAAAGAGGCTGGGCAGGGCGCCGGGGGAGAGACAGGGCCTGGCCTGGGACCCCATGACCAGGGCTCTGATCGATGAACACATCAAGGGCTGCAACCGGAAGCTCGCGCGATACGAGACGATCAAGCGCTTTGCGATAACGGATCAGGTGTTCAGCGTATCCGGAGGCGAACTCACCCCGACTCTCAAGGTGCGCAGGGACTTCGTAGCGGACAAATATCGCGACGCGCTGGAGGAGCTATACCGCGATTAGATCGGTGTTGCAGAACTCCGGACTTTAGGGCATAGATATCCCCAATCATTATCGATCACAAAAGGAGGGGGAAAATGAACTCTGCAGGACAGACGCCGCAGGCGCCGCAAACGCCGCCGCAAGGCCAGGGCACCGGTCTCGCCCCGAACATCGCGAGCCTTTTGTGCTACATCTGCTCGCCGATCACCGGGATAATATTCCTTCTCATCGAGAAGGAGAACAACGACGTCAAATTTCACGCATGGCAGTCGCTCGTATTCGGTCTGGTTTATATCGCACTCATCATAGCGCTCGAGATCCTGGCTGCGATACTGGGCATGATAGCCAGCGTGCTTGGGATCATCGTGGGTTTCTTCATCCCGATAGTGATGCTCGCCGCCTTCATCGTCTGGATCGTCTGCCTCGTCAAATCGTATCAGGGCGAGCGCTGGAGGATCCCTGTGCTCGGCGATTTTGCCGCGAAAAAGGCCGGCGTATAGCAGGGGAGAGAGGCGTGCATCTGACAGCGCGCTCAAACTGGGGCTGGGGCGTCATAGTCGGCGTCCCGGCCCTTTTCGTTGTGGCTTATCTCTGGCCCATGATCCCTGCGTTCCTCCGTCCGGGGCTATGCGCGGTGAAAAGGTTTTCAGGTTTCCCCTGCCCGGGCTGCGGGCTCAGGTCTTCTCTTTCGCTGCTGGCGCACGGAGAACTGCGTGGGAGCATAGACGCGCATCCCCTGGGGGTGCTCATAGCGCTCTGGCTCCTGTATGTGGCTGCGAGGGCGATTTTGAGTCTCGTCATGGGCAGGCCGCTGCCGGCGCTATTGAGCCAGGGGCAGCGCGACCTGTTGCTTTATGTTTTCGTTGCGGCCCTTGTCTTGCAGTGGTTGGCCGGGCTTGCCATTTCCTGGATTGGAACGTAGATTCATCTCACGTCTTTAAGAGGGATCCGGATGAAGATCGCGATCGCGCAGATAAACACCACCGTCGGCGACTTTGCGGGCAATTCCGCGAAGATAATCACCGGGATCAGACAGGGGGAGCGCGCTGGCGTCGACGTGGTCCTCTTCCCGGAGCTGGCGATCTCGGGCTACCCGCCCCGCGACATGCTTGAAAAACCCTCGTTCATAGAAGGAAACCTCAGGGCGATCGAGGCTGTGGCGAAAGAGACGCGGGGCACGGCCGCGCTGGTGGGATTTGCCTCCCGCAACGAGTCCAAAGACGGCAGGGGGCTCTTCAACAGCGCAGGGTTTCTCCACGATGGCTCTGTAAAATTCGTACAGCACAAGACGCTCCTGCCTCAGTACGACGTCTTCGACGAGGGCCGCCACTTCGAGCCCGCGAAGGAGCACGAGGTCTACGAGTTCAAGGGCAGGCGCATCGGAATCACGCTGTGCGAGGATCTCTGGAGTAAGCACAGCTTCCGCGGCCGCAGGCTCTATCGAGTCGATCCGGCGCATCTGCTCAAAGAGGCGGGGGCTGAGCTGATATTCAACATCTCCGCATCGCCTTTCACCGTAGGAAAACAGCGGATACGCTATGACCTCTTTTCCGCAGAGGCCAAGTCCGTTGGCCTGCCTGTCTTCTACTGCAACATGGTCGGCGGCAACGACGAGCTGGTGTTCGACGGGAGAAGTTTTGTGCTCGATGCAGAGGGACGTACGGTCTGCGAGGCCCAGGCCTTTGAGGAGGATTTCATCGTCGTGGACAGCGACGCCATGGGAAAACCCAGCGACATCGTCGATCTGCCCGAGGAAGAGGAAATATGGCGTGCGCTGGTCCTGGGGCTTTCGGATTACATGAAGAAATGCGGCTTTGCCCGCGCCGTCGTGGGCCTTTCCGGAGGCATAGATTCGGCAGTTGTCGCCGCGATCGCGTGCGATGCGGTGGGGCCGGACAAGGTCCTCGGCGTGATGCTGCCCTCGCCCTACACCGAGGAACGCAGCCTGCGTGATGCGGAGAGGCTGGCGCGCAATCTCGGGATCTCCACGTGGCATGTGCCGATAAACGAGATCTACGAGACATACCGCCGGGCGCTGGGATATTCGTCGAAGGACGCGGGCGAGGTTTCGCTCGCAGAGGAGAACATTCAGTCGAGGATCAGGGGCAACATCCTCATGGCGATCTCCAACCGCGAAGGCTCGATAGTGCTTTCGACCGGAAACAAGTCGGAGCTCTCCGTCGGCTACTGCACGCTGTACGGCGACATGGCGGGCGGTTTTGCGCTGATATCGGACATCCCCAAGAAGATTGTCTATCGGCTTGCTCAATACGCGAACAGGGGGGGGGAGAGGATCCCAAAGGCCATCATCTTGCGCCCTCCATCTGCGGAGCTGAAGCCCAACCAGGCCGATACGGACAGCCTTCCTCCGTACGACGTGCTCGATCCGATAATGCGCCATTATATTGAGGATCGCATGAGCGCGGAGGAGATTGTGGCAAGGGGGTTCGACAAGGACACGGCCCTGCGCATAATCAGGATGATAGACGCCAACGAGTACAAGCGCAGACAGGCTCCGCCGGGCATCAAGATCACTATGAAGGCGTTCGGCATGGGCCGCCGCTTCCCGATAGCCAGAAAGAGTTAAAACCAAAGCATGGCAGGGACCCTCTACATAGTCGCCACCCCGATAGGCAACCTCGAGGACATCACCGCAAGGGCGATGAGGATCCTTCGGGAAGTCGATCTCATCGCCTGCGAGGACACCAGACATACCAAAAAACTTCTTTCGAAGTTCGACATCCACACGCCGCTCACCAGTTTTTTCAAGGGGAACGAGGGCGAGAAGGTCCTTTCTATAATCGCGGCGCTCACGGCCGGCCGAAACGTCGCACTGGTCTCGGATGCAGGCACCCCATGCGTCTCGGATCCGGGTTTTCCGCTGCTGGCCCGGGCGGCGGAGGAGGGGATATTGATCGTGCCGGTGCCCGGCCCCTCGGCCCTGGCTGCCGCGATATCCGCGGCAGGTCTTCCCACGGACAGGTTCACGTTCGCGGGGTTTCTGCCGGACAAGCCGGGCAAGAGGATGCGCTCGCTGGAGGAGCTCGCTGCCCTGGACCACACGGTCGTCCTGTACGTCTCGCCATGGAAGGCGATAGCGGTGCTCAAGGACTGTCTCGCCGCGTTCGGCGACAGGCGCGCCTGTCTCTGCAGGGAGATCACCAAGATACACGAGGAATTTATTCGAGGGACCCTTCAGGAGATTTTGGACGCTGCTGAAGAGAGAAAGCTCAAGGGCGAGATGACGCTCGTGATAGCGGGCAAATCCTATTCGAGATAGACGACCTCCGGCACCAACCTTATCCCGTGTATCTGTGAGACCCTCTCTGTCATTCGCCTGGTCAGTTCCAGCACCTCGGCTGCGCTGGATGCGCCGTCGGTCACGATGATGTTCGCGTGCGTGGGCCATGGATGCGCGTTGCCGATCCTGAGCTCTTTGCAGCCGGCCTGTTCGAGGAGTTTGCCTGCGGCCACGCGCGTTCCGTCCTTGAGCTCGGGGTTCTTGAAATAGCTGCCGGCAGTGGAGACCTTCGCAGGATCCGGGTGTTTATTCCTTCGATCCATGAGCCTCTTCGCCATCGTGGACTCGATCTCGTGGGCATCCCTTCGCCACAAGGCGAGGGTGGCCTCCAGCACTACCTTGCCTTCGTCCCTGATCGAGCTGCCGCGATAGGTGAAGGCGATCTCTCGTGTCTCGTTCTTCTGTATATTGCCGTTCTTGTCGAGCAGGAGGGCCGAGCGCACGAGTTCTCCCATCGATGTCCCGTAAGCCCCCGCGTTGCCTGCGATGGCGCCGCCGACCGTGCCCGGTATGCCTGCCAGGTTTTCCAGGCCTGAGAGGCCGTTTGTTGCGCAGAAATTGGCCAGTTCCCAGAGCCCAAGTCCGCCCGATACGGTGACTGTGCCGTCAGGGTTGATGACAGGAAGGCAGTCATCCTTGAAAGCTATTATCGCATTGCCCAACCCGGAATCCGAGGCGAGGATATTGGACCCGCGGCCTATCACGTACCAGGCCATGCCCATGGACTCGGCTTTCCATGCTGCCTCCACGACCTCTTCGGCCGACCTTGCTATGCAGAAGGCGCGGGCTGTCCCGCCGATCCTGAATGTGGTGTGCTCAGCGAGCGTCACACCGTTCTGGAAGCATGGCAAAGACATGTGCACTTCATAAAATGAATCACCCTTCGTTTTCAACCAAAATATCAAAAATGTTCTTTATCCACTCGATTATTCGATGTATTATGGGCTTCTTCAACACTTGAAGTGAATTATGAGAGGTATTTTATAGGGTTTTAGGCATATGGAGAGGCGTATGCAAAAGGGACTGCTCGTAATCTCTTTATTGTTTTTAGTCGTTATCCCTGCCTGCGCAAAGGACCTGATCACCGGAAAGACGACGCTCAACTACTACAAGATAGAGAACGAGCACAAACTGGGCAGCCAGGTGCTCGTGCAGCAGACAAAGGCAGCGGAACAG
>JBAZOP010000023.1 GCA_041648665.1 bacterium
AGCAGCAGCCGGTGTTAGTCCAGTGATATGGTAATAGAGAAGATACATGCCGGACTCACAAACCTTCCGCCCGCGTGGATAAGCAGGGCCGTGTCGCGCGGCGGCACGATGGCGAACGCCCAGGAGATAAGAAAGATCCTGGGGGAACCCCTGCCCGAGGTGGTCGATCCATCCACCCTTTCGCCCGAGATCGCCGGCTTTTTCGGGGCAAGGGGGCTCTTGGAGAGGCTGCGCAAGAAGCTCTCGATCTTCTCCCGCAAGAAGGGCGGAAAGATCATCCCGGCCAAAAACACGATCGCCTCGGTCGACGAGGATGACAACCTGTACGTGGGCGTGGATTTTCTGGCGCAGCACGGCGACGACGAGGAGCTCATCGCCGGGATCGTGGCGCACGAATGGGGCCACATGATGAGCGACCTGCCCAAGGGCGTCGACTGGTCGCACTTAACCTGGGACCAGCTCCATGCGATCCGGCGCGACGAGGAGGGGGACGCGGACGCGTTTGCAGGCCGCGCCATGTTCCTCATGGGCTACTCGGTGGAGCCGATGGTCGAGTTCCTCTCCAGCATGGACCGCCGCAAGAAGGACAAGAACCTCCCCTGCCACAAGTACCACAACTTCGCAACCAGGGCGGCTATCATCCGCGAATCGTTCGAGGCTGAGGAGCGGGCCATGAAGACCGCAAAGAGGATATTCGCTTCAAAGGACGGAACCGGACCAAAGGTAGGCAGGATAATCGGGGCTGGATAGATCTACCTGGTTCCCTCTTCCATCCACTTCAGATACTCATCCATGCCGTCCGTGATGGAAACCACGAGGAACTCGGGGACCTCGTAGCTGTGGTGCTTTGAGATCGCCTTCTTGATATCGGCTATCCTGCCCTCCACGGTCTTGATGAAGAGCAGGTACTCCTGGTCCGAATGGACCTTGCCCTCCCACTCATACACGGATTCGATCTTAGGGATTATCTGCACGCACGCCGCGAGCCGTTCCTTGACGAGGACTTCGGCGAGAGAACGCGCCTCGCCCTGTTTGTTGGTCGTGGTCATCGCTATGCAGGGTTCGGACTTCACGGGTTCTCCTTCGTGCAGAAGGCGACCCCTGCGGAGCGCTCTATATAGCGGGCGAGCATGAAGAGGTAGTCCGAGAGGCGGTTGAGATATATGACCCCCTGCTCGTTTCCGTACGCGCCGTGCTGCGCAAGCTGCGCCACCTGTCTCTCGAGCCTGCGCGCCACCGAGCGGGCTATGTCCATCGCGGCCGAGGCCTCGCAGGCGCCGGGGATTATGAACGAGCGCGGGAGTTTTATCTCCTTCTCAAGGGCCTCTATCCTCTTCTCGATGTGTTCCACATGGTGCGCAGCCGTTGGCTCCACAAACTTGAGCGCCGACGGGTCCGTGCAGGCCAGCTCGGAGGCCAGCCTAACCAGGTCCAGCTGCAGCTCCTGCATCTCACGCGCCACCTCGTTGCACTTCCCGCCATACTTGTCGGTAAGCGCCCTGGCGAGCCCGATGTGGGAATTGAGCTCGTCGAGCACTCCAAAGGCCTCGATCCGGGGGTCCGCCTTCGCGATCTCCTCGCCGGAGAGAAGCCTGGTCTTGCCCCTGTCGCCCGTCCTGGTGACTATGCCCATGTGTTTATATTTAGAAAATAGCGGGGATATTGTAAATGATGATGATTGACACGGCTCACTAACAAAAATATCATTTCATCACCATGTTCGTCTTCCGCACCATCATATGGGGCACCGTCTTCATGGCCCTCTCGCTGATAGCAGGGCCCTGGGTGGCGATGCGCTTCGACGGGAGCTTCCCTGTCATCGACCTGGGGGCGCTGCGCTACGCCGGGATATTGTTCATAATCGTGGGAGCGCCTCTCACCCTCTACTGCGGCGCCGTGCTCCTCATCCCCGGGGCCTCCAAGCCCGCGCCCTACGACGCCGGCGGGGTATTCACCGTGGCAGGCCCTTACAAGTACGTGCGAAATCCGTTCATGCTGGCTGTTCTCGTCACGATGTGGGGAGAGGCGCTCATCATGTCGCGCATCGCTATGTTCGCCTACACCCTGATCATCAGCTGGGTGATCCACTTCTGGGTGCTCTTCTACGAGGAGCCCTCCCTCGAAGAGAGCCTCGGCCAAGAGTACAGAAAATACCGCAGGACGGTTCCCCGCTGGTTACCGAAGTTCAAGAAATACAAGGGGTGAATCAGAACGACTGATCGAGAGGCGAAGGCATCATCTCGTGCGATCCGCCGGAGCCGAGTTCCTTCCGCAGATCATCTATCCGGGCTGTCCAGTCTTCATCATGCGAGAGCAGCGCCTCGGCCTTGTCCAGTATGCCCAGCGCAACGTCCGTCTCGCCCTGTCTTGCCCGCGCAAGGGCCAGGTAATAGTAGGCGGCCCCGTTGGTCGTGTCCACGTTGACCGCGTCGCTGAAGGCGCCGGCAGCGCGCTCGTAGTCCCCCTGCTCCAGGATCGCCCTGCCCTTTGTGAGGAGTCTGTCGGAGGCCTGCCGCTCCGGCCCTACCACGGCCTCAGGCGCAGTCATCGGCTCCTTCATCTCCTTCGGCGGGGGTCGGTGCGCACCGGAAGGCAGCTTCTTGTGGGTGGGTTTTTTGGGACATCCCGAGAGGAGGAGCGCCAGGACGAGGAGCGCGATCAGCGTCAGAACTCCGTGGGGGCGGTTTCTCTTGCCGATGAATCCAGCTTTATCTCGTCGCATGACTTGTCAGGCTCCGTGCCCTTTATGAAGACCTCGAATTCGCCGCCAGGACACGATGAATCGGAAAGTCCCCCGGTGATCGGATCGACTTTTACCAGAATGACCCCGGGCGGGCCAGTAAAATCGCCGTCGCCGTTGGGGCGGACCGCCTTCATGAAGCGCGACCAGATGGGCAGCGCGCCCGAAGCGCCGCTCAAGTTGACCGCGGTGTTGTCGTCGTATCCCACCCATGAAAGCGCGAGCAACTTCGGCGTGAAGCCCACGAACCACGCGTCCCGGTAGTTGGACGTGGTGCCGGTCTTGCCGGCTGCAACCGCCGTGAAACCGTGGCTCCGCGCACCGGCCCCCGTCCCCCTGTCGATCACCCCTTTGAGCATGCTCGTGGCGAGGAAAACCGGGGCGGCGTCGAACTCGCGCTTCATGGTCATGGATTTCTTCTCCAGGACCTGACCCTCCTTGGTCATCAAGTTGATGATGGAGATCGGCTCCGCCCTTATCCCCGCGTTCGGGAAGATCGTGTAGGCGCTCGCCATCTCCATGGGCGTGACCTCGAAGGACCCAAGCGCCATGGACGGCACCGCCGAAAGCTCGCTCTTTATCCCCGCGTCCCTCGCGGTCTTGATGACGTTCTCCAGCCCGGCGTCTATCGCGAGCTTGGCCGTGGCTATGTTGTAGCTGTGCTCGAGCGCGTTCCTTAAGGTTACGGGCCCGTGCTCTTTCTTGTCGTAGTTCGCGGGGCTCCACTTTTTGCCCCCCGACTCAACGGAGAACGAAGCGTCGTCGATGAGGGAGGCGGGCGTGAACATGACCTTGCTGCGCGCAGGGTCCAGGGCCGTGAGATAGACGAACGGCTTGAACGTGGAACCCGGCTGGCGCATGGCCTGGGTGCAGCGGTCGAACTGTGAATCCGAATACTCGCGGCCGCCGACCAGCGCGCGCAGGAACCCGGTGGAGGGCTGGACCGCGACGAGGCACGCCTCGAGTTTCCCCTCATGACCCTTGGGCAGTTTGTAGGCAAAGTCCTTCTCAAGAGCGGCGATCCCCTGCTCCACCGCCCCCTCGGCGGCCAGCTGCATGAACATGTCCAGCGTGGTGAAGATCTTGAGCCCCTCGGTCTTGAGGATCTCGGACGGATAGAGGTCGGCGAGTTGCCTCTTCACGAAGTCTATGAAGTACGGCGCCACGACGGCGCGAGTCCTGACCTTGGGCGTCACTATCTTCTCGCCCTTCGCGCCCTCGTACTCCTGCTTATCGATGAAACCCTTCTCGAACATGCGCGCCAGCACGAAGTCGCGGCGCTCCTTCGCTTTCTCCGGGTTGGATATGGGGTTGTACTGACTCGGCGACTTGATCATGCCGGCTAGCAGCGCGCACTCTGCGATCGAAAGCTGGCCCGCGGCCTTGCCGAAGTAGAGGCGACTGGCCTCCTCCACGCCCGAGACGGACGTGGAACCGCGCTGGCCGAGGTATATCTCGTTCATGTACGCCTCTAATATCTCGGCCTTCGAATGTTTGCGCTCTATCCTCGACGCCATCAGCATCTCGTTTATCTTCCTTGTGAAAGACTTCTTGGGATACAGGAAGAAGTTCTTCACGAGCTGCTGTGTGAGAGTGGAGCCGCCCTGCACTATGCGCATGGCCTTGAGGTTGGCCATCGCCGCACGCATTATGCCCACAGGATCGATGCCGCCGTGCTCAAAGAAGCGCTCGTCCTCGATCAGGATTATCGCCTGCACCAGCTTCTCCGGCACCTCCTTGAGCGAGACAGGCGTGCGATCCTCCATCTTCTCGTTGAATATGGAGGAGACCTGCTCCGGCTCCAGCTTCACCACCTCCATCGCCTCACCCGTGTCCAGCCTCTTCACGCCCTTCACGAGTCCGGCCTCAAGATCGAGCTGCACAGGAAAACCCTCGAAGCGCTCGCCGGGATACTCGAAGTCGTGCAGGTAGATGATAAGACGGGCGTCGCTCAGCGAATATTCGCCCGGACCTTTGGCATCCGCGCCTGTATTACGGTAGCCGAGGCGGTCAAGTTTTGCGACTATCTTGCGGTCGTTGATGTTGAAACCGGGATAGAGGTACTCGGCGTCGGAATAGACGCGCGACGGCAGATCCCATTTGCGCGGCCTGTCGAACTTGGCCTCGATCTGCGAATCCAGCTTGTGGAAGTGGTAGAGCATGGCGATCCCAACCACGATCGCTATCAGGACGAGGAATTTGAGGATCTTTATCCCCTTCTTGGCCTTGCTAACCAGGCCCAGCCCGTGTTTGCCGATCTCTCGCCTGCGCTTCTCCATGTCCCTCTGGCGCTCGGTCTGTCTCTTGTTGCGGCGGTAGTAAGGTGACACCTGCACTCCTGTTCAATCCTATTGGCGGAGAGGGGGAGATTCGAACTCCCGGACCTCGTAAAAGGTCAGTGGTTTTCAAGACCACCCGTTTCGGCCGCTCACGCACCTCTCCAAATTCCGCCCTACTTCCATCTCGACGGCGGCTTCTGGACATCCAGATCGCTGTCAGGGGCTCCCACTTGCTCGAAATCATCGACCTGTTTGACGGGCGCAGGTGAAACGGCCGGCGGCGGAGCTGTTTTTTTCGACTGAGGGACATGGCCGCTCTGAGGCGTCTTCACGTCCTCGAGCCTCACAGCCCCCTGAGGCACAGGCTCGGGCACGTAGCCGGGCAGATCGCTCTTGGGCGCGCCGTAACTCGCCGGCGGAGTGGGCATGGCCTGCGGGGCAGGGGGAGGGGCCGGGGCCGCTATCTTCGGTGCGGGCGCTGGGGCCGGGGCTGGGGCCGGAGCAGGCGCAGGAACCGGCGCCGGATACGTGGGCGCTGGGGCCGGCGCCCTGGAAGAACCGGGGTACACCGGCATCTTGTCGGACACGCCCGGTATGTAGTGCCTGAGGACCACGGGTTTGTCGCCTGACGATTCATAGATCGAGCCCCGTTCCTGAGCCTGGGCAGTTGCCTTCGCAGGCGCTGGAACAGGTACAGCAACCTTCGCAGGCGCCGGAGCAGGTGCAGGAACCGGGGCCGGCGCAACATACGCGGGAGCCTGGACCGGGGCCGGTTTCAACGCGCCGCCCTTTCTTGCGTCGAACTGCTCCAGCGTCACGGCGCCGGCCGGCGCCGCCTCGTCGCACGCTCCGGGCAGATCGCACTTTACAGAGCCGTATCCGGAATGGCCCTGACCGGAATAAGACTTGGGGGTCGAATAAGACTTGGGAGCCGAATAGGGTTTGGCTGCAGGCTTTGGCTCTGCCGGTTTTGCGGGCGTCGTCGGCTTCTCCGGTATTATCGTGCGCGGCGGCGGCTCCGTGGTCTCAGTTACGGTCTCGCTTCCCTGGCCCGTGACCTGAGTCTGCGCCCACAAAGGCGCACAGACAAACATTGCGGCTGCGACAAAAGACACGACGATGAACTTGCGCATATCGGCCCCCTTGACTTTGTGCGAGAGTGTAGCATTTTCGTCGCAAATGACAACCGCCTAGCTGCACCCGCAAGATCGGGGGCGGCACAGCGCGGACCCGACCAGGACCGAGATGGAAGAGAGCGAACAAACAATCGGAAGAAAATCCCTCCTCGCAAGGATCAAGGCGTATCCGGGCAAAATTTTTTGGGCGCTCTCGATGCCGGGTGCAACCCGTAAGCTGCTGGCCTTGGCCCTGCTGGTCGGCCTCATCACCGGGCTCGTCTCCTGTGTGTTCCAGTGGTTGATCGACGCGATCACCAGGATATCCTTCGGCGCTCAAGGCAGCATATTCTCTGGTCCATGGCGCTGGGCAGTCCTTTTCATACCGGCGCTGGGAGGCCTCTTGGTCGGCCCTATGGTCACGCGTTTTGCGCGCGAAGCGAAAGGCCACGGCGTGCCCGAGGTGATGCTGGCCGTGGCGCGAAAGGGAGGAAAGATCAGACCCGTGGTCGGCGTCGTGAAGGCACTGGCCAGCGCGATCTGCATAGGCAGCGGCGGTTCGGCCGGAAAAGAGGGGCCGATCGTGCAGATCGGCTCCGCATTCGGCTCGTCGGTCGGGCAACTCTTCCGCATGCCCGGTGGAATGACCAAGATGCTCGTCGCCTGCGGCGCGGCAGGCGGCATCTCCGCCACATTCGCCACCCCGATCGCCGGCGTGCTCTTCGCCATGGAGGTGATACTCCAGGAGTTCACCGCCAGCGCCTTCTCTATGGTAGTCATCTCCTCGGTCACCGCATCAACGGTTTCAAGGTTGATCCTCGGCGAGGGGTTCTTCTTCCACGTGCCTGAGTACGACCTGGTCAGCCACTGGGAGCTCTTCCTGTTCGCAGCCCTGGGCGCGATCGCAGCGCTCTACGCCCGTGCATTCGTGAAGATCCTCTACAAAACCGAGGACGTGTTCGACGGGATCCGCATGCCGGAGTGGCTCAAACCCGCGCTCGGCGGCCTCTTCGTGGGAGCGATGGGGCTCGCCCTGCCGCAGGTGCTCGGCACGGGCCACGCAGCGACGGAGGCGGCGATGCTAGGCCAGATGAGCGCCCTCGCCCTCATCGTCCTGTCCGCAGCGAAGATATTCGCCACATCGTTCACACTCGGCTCGGGCGGCTCGGGCGGCGTATTCTCGCCCTCGTTATTCATCGGCGCCATGCTCGGCGGCTCCATGGGACGGGCCTTCTCGGGGCTGTTGCCGGGCGTGGTCGGTTCGCCCGGGGCATACGCGCTCGTCGGCATGGGGGCCCTCTTCGCCGGGGCCACGCGCGCGCCCATCACCGCTATCATCATCGTCTTCGAGATGACCAACGACTATGAGATCATCCTGCCCGTCATGACCGCGGTCGTCATCGCCACACTCGTCTCGCGTCTGCTGAGCGAAGAGACCATCTACACCCTCAAGCTCCTGAGGCGCGGCATCAGGCTGGGTGCGCCCAGGGAGGACGCGCTCGCGATGATGGCCGTGCGCGACGTCATGCGCGAAAAATTCGACAGCATAGACGAAGACACCAAACTCATAGACCTCATCGACAGGCTCCAGCATGGAACCCAGCACGGATTCCCGGTCCTCGACGGCCAGGGCAGGCTAGCGGGGCTCATCACCTTCGCGCAGGTCAGGGCGGCGCTCTCCGTGATAGGCGAGCTCGGCGAAATGGTGGTCGCAGGGGAGCTGATGCTAGCCCCGCCACCGGTGGCCTTTCCGGACGAGAGCATCGCGCAGATAGCCGAAAGACTGGAGATAAACGATGTGGACAGACTGCCGGTCGTGGACCCCGACGATCCGGAGCGGGTCGTAGGCCTCATCACGCACAACGACATACTCCGCGCTTACCGCAGCCGCATCGGCAAGGCCCGAGCCGAAGCCCTCGACGGCATGGGGATATGATTGCCATCTCCTTCCCGTGTGATATAAATCCGTCACCCTAAAAGGAGGATCCCATGAAGAAAATCGCAATCGCAACAGTGATCGCAGCATTCTTGCTCGCCGCCTCTGCAGCCATCGCCAAGGACGTGCCGGTCGGCAAGGGCGCCTCGGTCCACACCATCGTGGCCACCCAGCCGACGGACGTGGAGGTGGTGAAGCCCTACGACAGGGCGATCAGCATCAAAAAACTGGGCAAGAAGGACACAGCATACTGGCACGCATCCGGCGGCTCCTATCTCATAGCCGGCGATCATGCCTACCTCTGGTGCGCGATCTACGAGTCGAACAAGGACAAGGCCAAGTACCATTGGGTCGCCATCAACACCGAGGCGTTCCACGAAGCGATGAAGCTCAACAACACATTTGAGGGCGGAGTCGCCTTCTATCTTGTGACGAACGACGGCAAAATGACTCACCTCACCGCGTACCCGTACAGCACGCTGGACGCCATGACCCGCGGCGAGAAGATCATCAACGTGAACGAATAGCAGGGAACTCCGGGCAGGATCAAAACCCTATGAACGCTGCGACCATACTGGCGGCCAGCATCGTGCTGTTCGCGATCGCCTACCGCTTCTACAGCCCCTGGATCGAGCGGAGGCTCGGCGTGGAAGCGGGCAGGCGCACGCCCGCGCACACCATGCGCGACGACGTGGACTACTGCCCGGCGAGGATGCCGGTGCTCTTCGGCCACCACTTCGCATCCATCGCCGGCGCGGCTCCGATCGTAGGCCCCATAGTGGCCGCGGCGTACGGATGGCTGCCCGTGATCCTCTGGATCGTGATCGGCGGGATATTCATGGGCTCTGTCCACGATTTCGCCTCGCTCGTCGCCTCGATACGCCACAGCGGAAGATCCATAGGCGAGGTGATCGCGGATCACGTGGGCAGGACAGGCGGCAAGATATTCCTCGTCTTTCTCTTCGCAGCGCTGGTGCTGCTCATCGCCGTGTTCCTCGTCATCGTCGCAAAGACCTTCGCCGAGGTGCCCTCCGCCGCCACCGCATCCATGCTCTTCATAGCGCTCGCCGTGCTCTTCGGCATCGCGGTCTACAGACTCAGGTTTCCGATCTGGCTCTCCACGATCGTGGGCGTAGCACTGCTCGCCTCCTGCATGCTCGCCGGATGGGCGTGGCCCATAAGACTCTCCGAAACCACGTGGGCGCTGCTGCTCCTGGCTTACTGCTTCATATCCTCGGTCACTCCCGTATGGATCCTCCTGCAACCGCGCGACTATCTCAACTCGTTCCTCCTGTACGCGCTTGCGGCGGGTGTGGTGGCGGGGATATTCGTGGCTCAGCCCGAGCTCAAACTGCCCGCCTTCGCGTCATGGTCCGATCCCGGGATAGGCCCCCTCTTCCCGATGCTCTTCGTCACCGTGGCCTGCGGCGCGATATCCGGCTTCCATTCCATCGTGGCCTCCGGCACCACGGCAAAACAGCTCGACCGCGAAAAGGACGCCCGGCCCATAGGCTACGGCGCGATGCTGGTGGAGTGCTTGGTCGCAGTCGCGGCGCTGATCGCAGCGGCGAGGCTCGCAACATCCGACTACGCATCCACGCTCGCGTCCCAGGGCCCCGTGGCGCTCTTCTCCGCAGGGACCGGCGAGATGCTCTCGAAACTGGGGATAAAGGCCTCGTCTGGCGCTCAATTCGCAGCACTGGCGGTGTCGGCATTCGTCATGACCACGCTCGACACGGCGACACGGCTCTGCAGGTTCGCGTTCCAGGAGTTCTTCGCGCCGAGAAGGGGCAAAAAACCGGGCATCCTCTCCAAAAATCGTTATATCGCCACAGCGGCGACGATCGCCTGCGCCGCAACGCTGGCGCTCTCGGGGAGCTGGAAGGCCATATGGCCGATCTTCGGCGCCTCCAACCAACTGCTGGCTGCGCTGGCGCTGCTCGCGGTCTCGATCTGGCTCAAGAGCAAAGGGAAGAAGACACGATTTCTCGAGATACCCATGGTCGCGATGTTCGTGATAACCCTATCCGCATTAGGCTCGATCGTGTGGACGAATTACGCGAAAGCCAATTACACGATTTCCGCCATCGGCGCCGCGCTCTTTGCCCTGGCTGCGCTGCTCGTGATCGAATCCGTCAAGTCCATCCGGCGCACCATGGAATCCCGGTAATAATCCAGTCCGTCATTTTCATGACGTTTCTTGGTAAGTTTTTACCCACGCACACCCTTTCCATTGTTTATGGTCGTCATATATCTCAATAAAACCAACTAGTTACATCAATCGGGGACATCCCTCCTTTGGCACGTTTTATGCTGATTTTAGGGGGGTGGATTGCGTGTCCCTGTAAAAAAGGGGGGTTGCCATGTTTTCTAAATATACGAAGAGCATTTGGATGATCGGCGTGATCCTGGCTGCGATGATCTCGCTGGCCGGCTGCCACGGCGGCGAGGCCTCCAGCGACACAGGAGGGAGCGAGGAACCCACGCTGCCCACCACCACGTTCAGCGCAGCAGCCGGCGCCCGCGACGGGACGGTCATCGAGTTCTCCGAGGCCATGGACACCGCCTCTGTCGAGGCAAATCTCCACATCGTCCAGGGCGATTACTCCTCCGCAGACGCCGACATCTCCAAGGCGGTGAGCGACGGCGACGAGATCGATGACGTATCGTTCATCTGGAGCGGCAACACCAAACTCAGGCTACGCTGGCCTGCGAGGTACGGCGCCGACTACACGATCTTCGTGGACACGAGCGCCATGACCGAGACCGGGGTGAACCTGGCGGAGAGGGTCGTGGGCCTCGCACAGGTCGAAGACAACCCCTACGACTTCATCGGCTCCGACAATATGGCGGACCTGGATCTCCCGGATTACTTCATCCTGGATAACGAAGCCAAACAGCTCCCCACCTTCCTGGTGATGACGTACCCCGAGATCACAAGCCTGATTGCCAGCAGTGTGACGGTAGATATGAGCAAGGCCATCACACTGTCTGACTATTGGTATTACTCCAACGCCGAGACCCAGTATTCAAGCGTGAAAATGGGCAGGCTGGACGGCGAGTCAACGGTCATCGCGGCGCGGCTCAACCAGGGCCAGGTGCAACTATTCAGACAAGAGCCGGTGGATGATGAGACCAAGATGGGTTCCCCCTCCATGATATTGGGGAGCGACTTGAAGGAAGTGCACGGATGGGCGCCGCTCGGCGACCTCAATGCAGACGGATATCCCGAATTGATATTCGCAGGGGTGAAGATCGACGGGACTTTGGGCCTCTACCTGGTCCCGGGCGCATCCGGATTCTTTGAGACGCATGGAGAAACGCCGGCGACCGACCAGTCGCTGTACCAAGTCGCCTATGAAACCTCGACGATCGGGAAGTTCTCTTACTGCGGCAAATTATCGTCCCTTGCCTCCGACGTCATCGCCGGCGGCGACTTTGACGGCGACGGATACGACGACTTCGCCCTCTGTTACGTTCAGAGCAACGAATCAAAGGCGGATGTCTCCGGCGAGCAGCAGAGCGTGCACATCTACCACGGCGCCGAATCCTTCTCGCCCGATCTCTTCGGCAGCTACTCCATAGTGAACATCGAAGCCAATTCATCGCTCACCCTGGACAGCGTCATAGCCGCGGACATAAACGGCGATATGGTGGACGACATCATAGTCCCGTACTTCAACAAGGCCAGCGTGTCCAAAGCCATAACGTCCTACGACAGCGGGATGCTCGTCTTCTTCGGAGAAAAGGACGTGCGCGCGAGTCTGGTCGTGCCCACCGACGCGGACGTGGACATAAAACTGGGCACCGCGACCGATATCGCAGGCAGGAACGTGGGCGACATCAATGCCGACGGATTTGAGGACATGGCTGTTGTGATCACAGACGTCGACCTTGTGTCAGGCAACCCGACAAGCAGGATGCTCGGCATAAAAGGCCAGGCCGCATGGAACGCCGTGATCAACACGGAGGATATCGTCGCTACCGCCGACTGCACAGGAATGATGGAAGGCGGCATGTGCACCGATATCAACGCCCTGGGCGACGTGGACAATGACGGATACGACGACATGGGCATGTGGATCAATATAGCAGAAGTCTCATACATGTATTATTTGCTCGGCGGCGCCAAGGACGCAGGCAGCGGCGAGATAACCGCGGGAGACGCCAGCGGCTTCAAGATGATGGGGGGACTCATATACAGATGAGCATCTGCGTATGGATATAGGCAACGCTTGAACATGAGCTGTTTGGATGGAAAACCCAGGAGGCGGTTATGAAGATAACAAAATTCAAGGCCTTGATCGCAGCGATCTTCACCCTTACGCTTTCCGCCCACGGTTGCGGCGGAGGGGCGATGGACTGGATCGACGCCAGCTCAGGCGACGACACGATCACGCCCAGCGGCACGTACGCCGAGTTCGTGGACAAGGGGTTGGTCGTGCATTTTGAGACGCCGATCTCTGTGGATGCATCCGTCTCCAAGGCCATTTCCGCATCCAACTTCTCGGTCACAGAGGACCTGACCGGTGCGGCCGTGACCATCAACAGGGTCGTGCCCGCCTCCGACGGCCTGAGCGTCGCGCTCTACGGCGCCTTCAAGTACATGACCAGCCACAACGTAGCCGCCACCGGCCTTGTGGATGCGAACGGCGCGGCGATCGCCGACCTCAGCCTCTCGGCAGAAACCTCATTCAACCCGCGTTCGCTCAGCGGCGGCAGATATGGTGATCTCTTCGTGGCGCTCGGCAGCTTCGCAGCCATGTTCAACGGCCTGGATCTAGTGCCTGACTCCGAGGACTCGAACGAGATCGCTTTCCTGCCGCTCCTATACGGATCATGGATGTACACAGACCCGTTCAGCGAGGAGGGCTGTAGCTTGGGCTCATCAAGCCTCAACATCCCGGCCTACATGCAGATAGGGGACGGCCACAGTTTCCTGGTGGGGAGGGTGGGCACTGCGTTGACCTGCGGCGACATATTCGCGGAGGGCTCGGCAGGTATTTCCGTGGACAAGGGAATGGTAGAGGTGTCTCGAACGACCTTCCTCTTCTTCGAGGACAGGGACGCGGGGCCTGTGGCGGAATTCATGCCTGCGGGTGACTCGATCGTCATGGCCTTCCCGGTCATGTCTCCGCCATTTGACTTCAACGGCGACGGGATAGCCGACTTCGGCTTTGTGGAGACGAGCACGGAAGATCTGGAGGTCGACAAGGCAGCACCGGGGCTCTCTTTTGCCGGCTATGAGTACCTGAGGATATTCTTCGGCAGGGCTGCCGGCGGATTTGCCGGCAGGATCGAGATCTCCGAGGCGGACGTGACGATCCCGGTGGATGGATTCGCAGAGAGCAAGAGCGTGTATGACGCCTGGGTTTTGGGGCTCGAGATGGGCGCAAACCCGCCCTACTATCCTGCCTTTGCGCACGGCGACCTCGAAGGAGACGGGTTCGACGACATAGCGCTCGCCGTCTATGACACCACCCTGGGCAGGATGGTGATCAAGGTATGGAAGGGCGCCGCGGAAGCGGGTGTGCGACTGGAGCCGGACTCCATAGTCTCTGCGCCGGGCAACCAGACGTATCCCGAGATGGTGCCGAACGTCCTCATCGCGGACGTGAACGGCGACAGCATGGAGGATATGATCGTGGGCAGCACCTTTGAGATCGCGCCCTATGCAGGAATTGAGGGGGGGGTGTGGAATCTTTCCAATGATTGGGGAAAGATAGGGGATTTGGGGGGGCTGCCGGTAGTGGATCCCGGCATGGTGCAGATCATCCTCGGCCGCAACCCTTGGCCGGCCAGACTTTCCACGGCAACCGCGAACGCGAGGATAATCGAGGAAAACGCCAGGGATGAACTGGGAAGGGTCACGCCCCTCGGCATGATAGCGAGCGACTACAACAACGACGGGTACGCGGACATGCTCCTCGCCGCTCCGCGAGCGGTCTACGATTCGAGCGCGATGGTATACAGGGGCAAGGTCTACCTGTTCTTTGGAGGGGCCGACATAGGCGTTGACGCGGCCTGGGAGGAGATGTCTGCGGGCGATGCGGACGTGGTCTTCCTCTCCGATATCACGCAGGATATCATGAGCGGGATCGTGCTGTACGACCCCGGAGACATGCTCAACGACGGGAACCCGGACGCCTTCATCGCCGCAGGTCGCGCCTCGGGCGCAGCCCTGTATTTCCACAACCTGGCCGACGACTCCGCGGGCGTCTACGGGCCTGCTGACGCGAAGGCCATAGTCAACCTGAGCCTCGGCAGATAAAGATGCGGCCGCAATAAAAAAGGCCCTGCTGATCGCAGGGCCTTTTCATTGCTCTTTTATTGGGGACGTTCCACCCCTCTCCATCCTCACGGAATGATTCTACAATATCGAGCAAGTTGAAAAAGCTGCTGTGGATAACTGCAGTGGTGCAGTGTTTTTGTGCACCCCGCAAAATCTTTCCCTCAATTTCAAAGCGTTTTTCCATGGCATAATGATTGCAAATCAGTATCAGCATGCCGCGCGGCCCGCGAATCCTTCCAGAGGAATGCCACCTACACATCATATGCAGGGGGAACGACGGTTGCCGCGTGTTCCGCAATCAGGACGACTTCATGCAGATCAAGCGCACGCTGCTCCGGTTCCTGCCGGCAATCGATCTCACCATCCGCCATCATGCGCTTATGCATACTCATTTCCATCTTCTGGCATGGGCAGGGCGCACAACCCTGCTGGCTGGCGCGATGAAAGCCGCCCTGCTCTCCTATGAGCATTACTATCGCAGAAAATACGGGCACCGCGGGCATCTGTGGCACAGCCGCTACCGGAGCATCATCATCAAGACCGATGGGCAGTACCTGCAGTGCGCCCGATATGTGGAACTGAACCCGGTGTATGCCGGAATTTGCCGACTCCCTGAAGGCTATCGCTGGACGAGCTATCGATATTACGCCGATGGGCTGCCCGACCCGCTCGTCTCGCCCGACGCCGACCTTCTGAAGACAGAGGGATGGACCGCAGGCGAGGCAAACGCTTCATACAGGAAGTTCGTGCTGGCTGGGATCGATCTCGATTATCAGCAAGAGAAGAAAAGATTTGAGCGAGAGGTATTCGAAAAATATGGGCCGAAAGTTGTCCACAGTAAAAATTTCAAAGTGCCCTCTAAATAACAACTATTACGGTAGGTTGGTTGGGGGTGGAACGTCCCCCATCTTTCTTTGCTTCTCATTCCTTTATCTTCCTCAACGTTATCACGAGCCCCCGCTTTGATTCGCGCTTCGCCACGACGTCGTAGCGGTCCGCAGCGAGGCTCGCCACGTCCGCGATCATGACGTCGTCCTCGGCGGCCATCGAGCCCTCGAACTCCAGGTGCATCTGGCTCACCATCGTGGGGATGAACAGCGTGACATACGGCAGGGCCCTCAGGTTCTTCTCTATCACCTCCACGTCCTGGGCGCTCCTGGTGCCCAGTATGATGACGGTGAATTTCGAATCATCGCAGGGGGCGGCCATGGAATACAGCCCGACGGCGATCGCAAGGGTGACGGCGGCAAGGAGCTTCATAGGTAGTTTTCAAGCGGCGTGAGCGACTCGATGCGCTCGATCTCGATGGTAGCCCTGTCGTCGTTGTCCGCGATGACGATCTGTCCGCCGTCGAGGTCCACGTGCTCGAGCACTCCGGAATAGACGATGCCGAACGCGATGATCTCGACCTTCTTGCCCTTGGAGTCGATGAGCCCGCGCAGAAGCGCATCCTCCTCGATGGAGAAGTCGAGGTCGAATTTTTCGCCCTTTTTCTGCTTCTTCTTTGGCATGGGTTGAGCTGTATAACTAAAGCACACGGCGGTCAAGATGCCTCAGCCGAGCAGCGCGCCCAGCTCCACGGCGAGGGGCATGTTGCAGAGCTCCTCCGCCGCCTTCCTGGGTGCCAGTCCTTCAAAGAGGATGCGGTACATCGCGTCGCATATCGGGACGTTGATCCCGTGTCGCGCCGCCAGCCTGTGGACCGCCTCTGTCGTGGGCAGACCCTCTATCGCCATGCGCATCCCCTTCTTTATCTCGTCCGCCCGCTTCCCGCGTCCCACCTCGAAACCGAGCGTGTAGTTGCGCGAGAGATGCGCGGTGCATGTGAGCACGAGGTCGCCGATGCCCGAGAGCCCTGAGAAGGTTATCGGCGATGCGCCCAGCGCCTTGCCGATCTTTATCATCTCGTAGAGGCCGCGCGTGATGATGGCTGCGCGCGTGTTGTGGCCGAGGCCCAGGCCGTCGGAGAGGCCGGCCGCGATCGCGATGACGTTTTTCACGGCGCCGCCCACCTCCACGCCGATCACGTCGTCGCCGGTGAAGGTGAGGAAGGTGTCGGTGCGAAAGAGCTCCTGCACCCGCGCAGCGACGCCGGCGTCGCTGCCTGCCACGACCACGGAGGTCGGAAGCCCCATCGCCACCTCGCGCGCGAAGCTGGGGCCTGAGAGGACCACGCGATTATTTGCAGGATGATTCAATAGGCACTCGGCCAGCACCTGACTCATGAGCTTGAGGCTCTCCACCTCGATGCCCTTCGTGCAGCTGACCACGACCGCATCCGCAGGCAGCGCCTCGCTCAACTCCAGCCAGACCTTCCGGACAAAATGCGAGGGGACTGCGGAGACCACGATCTTCGAACCTTCGACCGCGTCCTGAAGACGGTCGGTGGCGCAGAGCCCCTTCGGGAGTCCTATCTCCGGGAGGAAGTAGGGGTTCTTGAATTCGCGGTTGATGCCCTGCGCGACCTCGGGCTCGTGCGCCCAGATCAGGACATCTCCCCCCTTTTCAGCCAGGAGCTTGGCCAGCGCCGTGCCCCAGGAACCCGCGCCTATGACCGCTATCCTCTCCGCCATGCGCTTGTAATTATCCGGTTTTTAGCCCTTTGCAACCGCTAATTACCGCCGACAAAAGACACGCAACTTTTTTTCGAGAGTGCCGATACAAGGGGTGACAACGATCGCAACCCCGGATATGTTCAGCCCAGATGAGGTCTGAAATGGAAGAGAGAAGACGCCACCAGAGAGTCGAAGTCGCCTTCCCGGTGCTGCTGAGACACGCCGGCAGAATCATCCCGGCCACGGCCCTCAACATAAGCTGCGGCGGCATGTTCATCAAGGCCGACCAGCACGACATCGTCGCCGACAAACCGGTGGAGGTCATCTTCGACCTCTCCCAGGAAGAGCGCGACGTCTCCATGCGCGGCAAGATCACCCGGCTTGAAGAGGCAGGCGACGAGACCGGACTGGGCATGCAGTTCACCAATCTATTCTCCCTCTCGCACAAGGCAATCGAACGATTTCTCAAAGACCGTTTTAATTGATTTCTCTTTAATTACAAATAATTAGGCATCCCCCTCCCCCTATTCCCAGCGCCGAAAAAAAACGTAAAAAGATAGCAACATCCGATCGTTGCCTCCGATAACCCCTTTGTCAGCGCTTTTGCGAAAAGAGGAGGAGAAAAGTTGCCGAACCCGGTGGACAGAGAGAATTCCACAGTGATCAGCCTTCACAGGACTATCTCCGATCACGAACAGAGGCTGCGCCGAATCGTCACCCTCGTGCGAGGAGACGACGACTCCTATGAAAACGCGATAAACGGATTCATCCACGATTTCACTTCCGGAGGATCCGTGGGCAGGCCCTCGCTCTTCCCGCGACTCGTCGCAGGGAACATGGCGCAGGGATTCACCACCGATGCGCTCAGCGCGTCGTTCGACGACATACTGAGAGAAAATAGGGATCTCTTCTGGTTGCAGGATCTGGCGGACGGCGGCTTCGTGGCCCACACGCCGCAAGGCCGGATGATCATCGGAGCCGACAAGTCGAGCTTCGACAAAGAAGAGATAAACTCGGCGATGTTCGCGATCTTCGCAGTCTCCTCCGGCATGCGCATAAAGGGCCCTGTCCTCGGGCAGCTCGATCACAGCGCCGTGATCGACGGCGGCATATACCCGTTCGACGACGACGCCATGACCAGCGACGGCTCCTTCAGGGTGGAGCGCCTCAACAACTACGAGGTGATGATAGAGGGCTACAGGGACAAGCGATGGAGGGTGTCGCTGCTCGACCAGTTCATCAAGGAGCTGGGCCGCATAAGCGAAGCCGAAGAGTATATGCAGACATGGGAGGGCCTCTCGCACGACCTGTACTTCCTTGCGGAAAAACTCTGGATCAAGCTGCAACGCGTATCCGAAAGGCCGGAGGAGATCGCCGGGAGCGACGGCTACTCCCCCTCCATCGTCGAATCCATCTCGCAGACCGCCAGGCCTCTCAAGAGGCTCTTCAGCGCATTCCCCGCATTCAAGGAGAACCAATCCCTCAGAGGTTCCTGGGAACGCACTTTCGTCACGGGCCTCATCGAGCATATGGCGGACCGTTTTCCGTGGCTCGATCTTGTGGGCGATCGGTCTAAAGAGGGCAACGTCGTCAGGCTCGGAAAAATACTAGGCGGCTCAGACGCAGCAAGCGAATGCCGAGACATCTATTGCCCGCTCTCCCTCATGAAGGCCTTCGGCGCGGATCGCGAAGCGCGCCGATGGCTCAACATAGAGGTGAATGCGCCTGAGGAGTTGCGGATAATCTCCAGCAGAAACAGGCCGCTGCAGAGGCTGATCTCGGCTCTCATATTCTCGCTGGGCGCGTCGCACAGATACGACAGCTCGTCGCCAACCACGGCCGCACTGCCTTCGGAGCCGACGCACGTTTCGGTGGAATGGATCGAAAACGAGAAGGGTCTCCTGGTCAGGGACCTGACGAAGAGCCGCAGCGCATTCGCAGCCCTGGACCCGAACAGCAAGGGCAGAGAAGATCTGGACAGACTCGCCTCGGGAATCGGCGGGACAATCGACTATCGCTGGAAGTCGCTGGCAATCACAATCCCGGAGGCGCCGCCTCCCATCGGAGGCGCCGCCGTCCTGGGAAGAATAGCGCTGAGGCCTCCCCTGCTCAGATAGCGGACGTACGAGTCACACGGGAATTTCATCCGCAACACGCCCTTTGAATGCGAGCAGATCCTCACGCGATGCGAAGTTGAGCATCAGGTGGGCAAGCTCGCCCACCAGCCTCCGCCATGCGGCGGGCCGGCAGCAATAGATCGCATCCAGGACCGCGTGAAACAGGAAGTCGTCGCCGCGCCAGGGTTTCACCGCGAGCGAGACCTCCTCCAGCTCGTTCGCGTCCAGGAGATCGCGGATATCTTCGAAGAAGCGGCGCTCAAGCACGGCATGCACCCCTGCCGCAGCCTTGAGGGAGGCGTCTATTCTGAGGAGCAGATGGTTCGCGAACTCGAAGTATCTCTCCTCTCCCTTGGTCGCGGGTTCGTCCTGTTCAGGCGATTTGAGCCCTGCAACCTCTTTCGCGGCGACGGATATCGGCTCCCCCACTACGAGCCTGATCTGAACGTTGGAGAGGATATCGCAACGCCCCCTCGGGCAGGCGATGCCCGTCCCTCGGATGGCGATCGGCACGATCTTCACGTCGTCGGGCCTGCCCGCGGCTGCGATCTCCATCGCGGATTCGGCGGCGATGAACGCGGCGCCCTTCTTGAGGTGCGCGCCGTCCTTCTTTATCCGCGAGCGCGAGCCGACGGTGTAATACGCGGAATCGATCCGCTCGCCCGAACGCCCGACGCAGGAAACGGCACGCGTGCCCTGCGGGAACACGCCCAGTTCATATTTTTCCTCCACCATCTTCTCCGTGGCGGCCCAGACGACTCCCCTAGCCCTCGCCGGCGTGGCCTCCCCCTTTCTATCCACGAAGATCATGCCGAGCGCCTCCGCCGCGCGGCCGAGGCCAAGCATCCTGTAATAGAACAGGTTGTCGCGGAAGTGGTCCCTGGCCATGAGGAATGACGGCGCCGAGTTCCTATCGGATCCGCCTTCCGCGGCCTGCGGCCTGGCCGCTAACGCCAGCGACGCCAGCGCAAAGTCCAGGAAGCTCGCATGCGTGTAGAGGAACATCTGCGGAGAGCCCTTCGCAGGGAGGAGCTCTTTCCCATCGACCCTGACCTCCGCCCTCATGAGCTGCGCCACCCTCGACGCCCAGATGAGGGAGAGCGAACCGGCGAGCTTTCGGAGCCACCGGTGGTCCTTGATGTCGCTCCCGTGGACGAGCAGCCTCGCGATCCAGGCGGTGCTCCATGCGCCGCAGAGCAGTGTGGGCCAGCGGAGCTTGGCGGACCGTCCGTTGCGGAAATCGAGATGCGCGTGATCCACCGTCCTGGCGGGTTCCGCCGGCAACCTGTGTCTGACCGCGCCGGAGATACAGACGAAATGGTCGAAGAACTCCTGCGGATGCACGGAGGGATTTCTGCGGGCAAACTCCGCAATCGCGATGTGCCCCTCCCTGCGGAAGTGGCGCTGCGCCCAGCCCGCCCCCATGAACGCGATCGCGGCGGCCGCCACATAGGCGTGTTCCGGACTCTCAAGCTCCAGGGCCCAGAAGGCGTGCCAGAGAAAACCGATCGCCAGGTACGCGGTGACGATGGTGTCCCTCGGCAGAAAGACCGCGTGCTCCCACAGCCCGAAGAGGCGGTTGACGGGCATGAACGCCCTGCTTCCGCTCTCGAACGCGAGCCCGGCCACGCGAAACAGGGGGACCGCGTAGAGGGCCGCGAGCGCGGGCACGAACCACCACCGCAGGCGGAATATTCCATCGGCCAGCGAATACCACTCCATCTCTAGTCGCTCCGCTTCTTCACGCCGGTCGAGACCGCACGAGGCCTCGCAAGCGAGGTGAGTTCGTAGCTGAAATTGATTTCGACGGGTCTCTTGCCTATGTTGAATCTCTCCTGCCCGAGCCTCTTGGATATGCGCGCAGATACCGACTCCGCGGAGCCCGGCTGCGTCTCATAGACCGTGGTTATGAGGCCCTTCTCCGGGTTGGCGGTGACGCCGTCTATGGGGTACCTGACCAGCGACTTGACGTAGTTCTCGACCTGTTCGACCAGGTGGCGCCCCTTGAGGATCCCGAAGCGTTTGCGGATCACGGGGTAGTTCGTGATCGAGATGTCGTAGCGGAATGCGCGCTGGCCTGCGAGCGCGCGGTGCGCCACCTCCTTCGTGGAGGGAAAGACCATGTGGAAACCGACGCGGTTGCTTGCCGGGACGTCGGCCCAGAGCCTGCCGTGCTGGTGCATGACGCTCTCCCTGAGCCCACCCAGAGAGACTCCGCTCTCATGATCGTTGCCGCCGTCAAACAGAGAGGCCATATAAGACTTCTGGTCCGCCTCGCGGAGGAAGCGATCCAGGGCGTCGAACGAGAATTCGACCCCGTCGCCGCTCTGCAACGCGAACTTTTTCACTCCAACGGAGAGAGAACCCTTGCGCGGAGAGCGCATGACCAGGTGTTTGAGCAGCGCGTCGATCGCCTTCTGCGCCTCCCTCTCGTCGACCCAGACCCTGGACAGCGCCTCGGACATCTGCACCGAGTAGGAGACCTGCCTGGAGAGGAAAAACTGGTCGCAGCCGGTCAGGACCCTGCGTATGAGGAGCATGGGATCCACGCTCGCGAAAGGCTCAACGGCCTTCTTCGGCGCGGGTTTGGCGGACTTTCGGGCGCCGTCCATCACAGGCCGGGTTTTTTTGGCTTTGGGGCCGGATTTTTTTCTCTTCTGCGCCATCGAAACGTCTTTCTATTATAACGCCGCGATAAAAACAAGCCATCTGGATCAGGGGAAACGGCCGTTGACACTGCCTGGCGTTTAATCTAGACCACCCGCACCATAAAGTTTCCCTGATGCATCTCTCTTTGGTCGGGGTGTAGCTCAGCCTGGTTTAGAGCGCACGGTTCGGGACCGTGAGGTCGGAGGTTCGAATCCTCTCACCCCGACCAAGGGGAGATGCCTTTGTTTTTCGTGGACAGTGCTTTTTTCGCATGTTAGTTGCGCCCTATCACCATGAAGAAGATCGAAGCCATCATAAAGCCTTTCAAACTCGACGAGATCCGCGAGGCGGTTCAGGAGCTGGGCGTCCAGGGCATGACCGTCACCGAGGTGAAGGGTTTCGGCAGGCAGAAGGGGCACACCGAAGTATATCGCGGCGCCGAATACGTGGTTGACTTCCTACCGAAGATAAAGATAGAGATCGTCGTCCCAGAGGAAAAGGCGGCCGAGGTCGCCTCCGTCATCCAGAAGCGGACCCACACGGGCCGCATCGGAGACGGCAAGATCTTTATAAGCAGCATAGACGACGTCGTAAGGATTCGCACCGGCGAGACCGGCGAATCAGCCCTGTAGTCCTTTTTTTTTTCTCCAAGTACAGACGGCAGTCATAACCTATCTCAGGGAGGAGATATGCCTATTTCAAAGACGTTGAAGATGATCGAGGACAACAGGGCGAAGATGGTGGATTTCAAGTTCGTAGATTTCCCCGGGGTCTGGCAGCACTTCGCAGTGCCGGTCTCGGAGCTGGACGCAGGCGCGTTCGACAGCGGATTCGGATTCGACGGCTCCTCGATGCGCGGCTGGCAGCCGATACACGCCTCCGACATGCTCATCCTCCCGGACCCGAATACGGCGGTGCTGGATCCCTTCATGCGCGAAGCCACCCTCTCGCTCATCTGCAACATCGTGGACCCGATCACCAAAGAGCCGTACAGCCGCGACCCGAGGCACATCGCCCAGAAGGCGGAGAAGTACCTCGTCTCCACGGGGCTGGCCGACACGGCGTTCTTCGGACCCGAGGCCGAGTTCTTCATATTCGACCACATCGCCTTTGATCAGACCTCGAACCACGCCTTCTACCGCATAGACTCCGACGAGGGGTGCTGGAACAGCGGCTGCGAGACCAGCCAAAACCTGGGCTATAAGCCGCGCTACAAAGAGGGTTATTTCCCGGTGTCGCCGACCGACAGCCAGCACGACCTGCGCACCGAGATGGTGCTCGAGATGGAGAAGGTCGGCATCAAGGTCGAGTGCCAGCATCACGAGGTCGCGACCGCGGGCCAGGCCGAGATCGACATGCGCTTCTCCCCGCTCGTGGAGATGGGCGACAAACTGCTCTGGTTCAAGTACGTGGTGAAGAACGTGGCGCGTCGCCACAACAAGACTGTGACCTTCATGCCCAAGCCCCTGTTCGAAGACAACGGCAGCGGCATGCACATCCACGTCTCGCTCTGGAAGAACAAGAAACCCCTCTTCGCAGGGGACCGCTACGGCGGGATGTCCGAGATGGCCCTCCATTTCATGGGCGGAATAATCAAGCACGCCAAGGCGCTGTCGGCCATCTGCAATCCGACCACGAACTCCTACAGGAGGCTCGTGCCCGGTTTCGAGGCGCCGATCAACATTGCGTATTCCAGCAGAAACCGCTCCGCCGCGCTGCGCATCCCGATGTACTCGTCGAACCCGAATGCCAAGCGCATTGAGTTCCGCACGCCCGACCCCTCCTGCAACGGGTACCTTGCGTTCGCCGCGATCCTCATGGCCGGCCTCGACGGCGTGCAGAATCGCCTCGACCCGGGCGCGCCGCTGGACAAGAACATATACAAGCTCTCGCCCGAGGAGCTCAAAGACGTGCAGCACGCGCCGGCCTCCCTCGAAGAGGCGTTGGACGCTCTGGAGCGCGACCACGAGTTCCTGCTCAAGGGCGACGTCTTCACACAGGACGCCATAGACACCTGGATCGAGTACAAGCGCGAGAACGAAGTCAACGTGATGAGGCTCAGACCCGTGCCGATGGAGTTCAGCCTGTATTATGACATCTAGAGCGGACCGAGACCGCGGATAGAATCAGGCCCCTTTCCTTTTCAGGATCGGGGCCTTTTTTCGGGGATTGGTGAAGGGCGTTCACCAATCAAGTTGTCGTTTCAGCTCCTTCGCCTCCTGATAGAGAGGGTCGCCAGGGCAATGGCCATCGTAAGGACCAACGCCGGCGCCGATGCGCCCGTCGCAGCCGTAGTGGCCAGTGCGCACCCGGCCTTGCCGCCGGAATTTTCAGAGGGCATGCTGAGCGAACCCTGCGCGGCAAAATCGCCGGAGGCGACACCGTTTACCGCCGCCTCCATGGCCTTGAGCAGGTCGAGCTTGCCCGCGCCCCACCTGTCGTTGGGCACGCTGCCGGTGAACGAGTCTGCGTACGCGCTCTTGGTGAGAAAACCCTCCACATCGCCCTGCGTAAAATTCTTGTTGTTCTGGAACATGAGGGCTATCGCGCCGCTGACGAACGGGGCCGACATGGAGGTCCCTGCCTGCATGTAATGCACTCCGTCGTCGGACAGCACCTGTCCCGAGACCGCGGTCCCGGATGAAAGCGAGGAGGCGATCATGCCGCCGGGCGCCGATATCTCCGGCTTCTGGCCGGTGTAGGCCGGATCGGCGGTGGGCCCTGCGCTCGAAAAGTTGAGTATCGCACCCAGCTCCTGCCCGTTGAACTGCCAGTTGTAGCCTTCCGCGCTCCAGCTCGTGCGCGTGGCATATGCCGCCACTGCGATCACGTCCGGAGAGGTGGCGGGCATCGCTATGCTCTTCACCCGATCCCCGGTCACATATTTGTACTCCCCGCCTATGTCGCCCTCGATCGACGTGAATTGGATCGTGCGCGCCGGCTTGTCCGGGAACACCCATGCGTCGAAGCCTCCCGTGCCGCCGACCATCAAGTCGAAGCTGTATGACATGGGGTTATCAACGCTGGAACCGAGCATGATCCTTATGCCGACGTGCTGCTTGCCGTTGAGAGTGGATTTGGACTCAATGGCGTTGATGAGATAGCTTATCTTCCCGTTGTCGAAAGAACCGAAGACCTTGTCGCCCTTCTCCACCATGTCACTCTTCTGAACGGGGCTGCCGGCAGGCGCCCCTTTGTGCATGGCCAGGCCCACCGAAAGATCGGAGCCCAAAGCGCCCCAGAGATCGATGTAATAGACCCTGTCTCCGGTCTTCTTCATGATGACGAAATTGGTCGCCTTGATCTCCCCCTGGGGATCGAAGCCGGCGTGGATGCCGGTGTAATCGCGGTCCCCCGAGTACTCGTTGCCGGCCGCCGCCACGAGCGCGCGACCCGCCTGCCCCTGCACTAGGCCGGCCAGGCATTGCTCGAAGAGCGACGTGCCGTCGTGCGCCCCGAGGTGCGTACCCAGGCTCAAGTTCACGACAGCGGGCACGCCGTACTGCGCCGCCTTGGCAAAGACGTAATAGGCCGCCTCGCAGATCTTGGTCGAGAAGAGCGTGTCGGCGTATCCGGATTCGAGGCTGAGCCTGGCGTCGTACTTCACGACGACCAGGTGCGCGCCGGGCGCGACGCCGCGGTATTTCTCGTCGCCGCCGGCCGCGATACCGGAGACGTGCGTCCCGTGGCCGTCCACATCCATGAGCGGGCATTGGCCGGACGATATCGAATCGAGGAGGCATTCGCTGCCGTATCCATCGTCGATCTCAACAGGCGCGGTCCCGCCGGTGCGGCTCTGGTCCCATATGGCGAGCACTCGGCTGCGACCCTCGGCATCGAGGAAATCCGGGTGCGCGTAATCCACCCCCGTGTCCACGATGCCGATGATCACTCCGTCGCCGGTGTATGAGGCGGGGAGACCCGTGGCCTGGACCACCTCGGAAAGACCTATCTCAGCGCCCGCGAGATCGTTCGAGAGGCCGATCGGTTTCGAGGCCTCGATGAACAGCACCTCTTCGGCATCCGCGACCATGCCGAGCCGGGACGCGGGTATGAGCGCGGTCATCACCTGCCCCGAGACCACGCGCACGCTCCCGCCCGCGAGGGAGACGACCCCCCTCGCCGCATCGACGTCGGAGACCTTTATGAAGACCTCGACCTGCGGATCGTCCTGCGCATCATCTGATGAAGGGACGCTGGGAAACGGGGCGCTGATAGAGAGGGCCTTTGCGCGACCGTCGTCAAAACCGAGCTCCAGGTAAGGATCGATCTTGGGATTCGCAAGCAGGGCCTGGGCAGCGAAGAATACACCGACGAATGCAATCGCTGATAAAATTCGCCCCTTCACCAACACCCCGATTCTCTCCCCCACTCAACCTTCTTATCGGCAGCATTTTGCAAATGTTGCCCGATATTTGCCGCCCCGGAGAACAAAGAGCAACCCCCGGAAAAACAAAAGCTTTCCAGGGGTCGGCTTCTTGCAAATTTGAGGTCAGGAGGGGCTTTTCACATGGTGCGGCGGCTTTACGATGAAAGCGAGCACCGAGGCGAAGATGCATATCAGGGCCGCTATCATGAATGCCCCGTTATACGAGCCGAACATATCCCAGAGGCTCCCGGCCAGTATCGGCATCACGATGCCCCCCACGCCGTACGAGGTGAACATGGCCCCGTAGTTGGCGCCCAGGTTCTTCGTGCCGAACGACTCGGCCGTGGCCAGGGGGAAGAGCGAGAAGTTGCCGCCGAAGTTGAAGCCTATCCAGCAGGCGGCGACGATGAGCCCCCACTCGCCTGCGCCTATCTTCAGTATCCCCGCCAGCATGAGCGCCTGCAGGACGCACATGATCGCGATCGCCCTCCTCACGCCGACCTTCTGCGAGACCGTGCCCCAGACGATCCTCCCCAGGCCGTTGAAGAGCGCCATGATGCCGAGCGCGGAGGCGGCGACTGAGGATGAGAGGCCGCAGGCCAGCTCGCCGAAGTTCTTGAGGCAGCCGATCACCATGAGGCCCGAGCCTGCGGAGAAGACGAACGTGAGCCAGAGCATCCAGAACTGATGGGTGCGCACGCACTCGCCCTGCTTGAAGTCCTCCGCCTTGGGCGCGTTCGCTTCGGATTCCTTGGGCTGCCAGCCGGCAGGCCTCCAGCCCGCAGGGGGATTGGAAAGGAGCAGGGCGCCTGCCACGACTGATATAATGAATATGATCCCGAACGCCGTGAAGGTCCCGTTCACCCCGTAGCTCTCTATGAAACCGCCCCAGGTGCCTGCGAGCTTGACGAAGATGAAGGCGCCGGCGCCGAAGCCGGCGACCGCAAGGCCCGTGACAAAGCCCTTCAGATCAGGGAACCACTTCACGCAGGCGGCTATGGGGCAGACATAACCGAGCCCGATCCCTGCGCCGCCGACGATGCCGATGAAGAAGAGGATGGGCCAGAAACCGGTGCCCCCCAACAGCCCGGCGAGTATGTAGCCCGCGCCCAGCAGCACGGCGCCGGCCAGCGCCACCTTGCGCGGCCCCACCTTGTCCTGCCAGCGACCCGCCAGGATCATCACAATGGCAAAGGTGGCAAGCCCTGCGGAGAATATCGCCTGCGCCTGCGTCGCGGTGAACGCGTAGGGACCCGCCGGATCCTGGAGCGCCTTCGTGAACGCTCCCCACGCATAGATAGCGCCCAGACAGAACTGCACGAGCAGAGCTCCCAGGACAACAAGCCAGCGTCTCTTTTCCATTCGTTCGCTCCTTTGAGATCAGGGTTCGGAATCGGGCCGCAACTGATATAATCCGGGTGCTTTGGTGTCAACCCCCAGGAATCCCTGATTTTCCGTTGCAACGCCCATTTGAGTGTTCTAACCTTCCGCGATCGTTTGGCAAATCAACATTCCCGATCAAAACAGGGGGAGGAAAATCATGAAGAGATTTTTGGCAGTCGCAACAGCAGCCGTCATGGCGTGCGCAGCACTCACGTCATGCTCCAAGTCCTGCCCGCAGTCGCAGGACGACAAGACTACGGCCGCAACGATCAACGGCGAAGTGATCACGATGGGCGATCTCAACAAGGCCTCCAAGGACCGTCTGGCGAAGGTCGAGACGCAGATCTACCAGATCAAGAAGTCCGTGCTCGACAGCCTCGTCGAGGACAGGATCATAGCCGCCGAGGCGAAGAAAAAGGGTTTGAGCCCCGAGGAGTACATAAACCAGGAGATCGAATCCAAGTCCACGCCGCCCACCGACGAAGAGGTGAAGGCGCTCTACGACGCGCGCAAGGGCACGATGAACCAGCCGTTCGACGAGGTGAAGGACCAGATCAGAAACTACCTCGCCATGAACCGCAAGGCCCGCGCCAGGGCGGAGCTGCTAACCAAACTGCGCTCCGACGCCAACGTGAAGATCGACATCAACCCGCCGAGGGCCACGATCGACATCTCCGGCGCCCCTGAGATGGGAAGCGGCAAGATCACGCTCGTGGAGTTCTCGGACTACCAGTGCCCGTTCTGCCAGAGGGTGAGGCAGACGATCTGGAAGCTGATGGAGGAGTATGACGGCAAGATAAAATACGTGTTCATGGATTTCCCGCTCTCGTTCCACAAGGACGCGAAGAAGGCGCACGAGGCAACTCACTGCGCCGGCGACCAGGGCAAGTACTTCGAATACAACAAGAAGATATTCGAGAACCAGAGCAAGATCGGCGTGGCCGACTTGAAAAACCTGGCGAAGGAGCTGGGGCTGGACACGGCGAAGTTCGACGAGTGCCTGGACAGCGGAAAGAACGCGGCCATGGTCGAGAAATCCATAGCGGCCGGCATACAGGCGGGCGTGAACGGGACGCCGGCGTTCTTCATCAACGGCATCATGATATCCGGAGCGCAGCCCTACGCCTCCTTCAAGGAACTGATCGACTCGGAACTGAGCCGATAAACGCTGGGGCTTTTTTTCACCATGCTCGATACAAAGTTCATACGCGAAAACCTGGACGCCGTGAAGGCCAACTGTCTGGCGCGCAACGTGCGCGTTGACCTCGGCCGCTTCACCTCCCTCGACGAGGACAGAAGGCGGGCGATCACCGAGCTCGAGGAGACGCGCCGCAGCCTCAACGACCTCTCCTCCAAGATGAAGGGGAAGATGGAGCAAGCGGAGCGCGAGAAACTGATCGCGGAGGGTAAGTCGCTCAAGGCGAAGATACAGAACTCCGAGGCCCGGGTCGCGCAGCTCGAGGCGGAGTTCGACGCGCTCCTTCGGTCCATACCCAACATGACCCACCCGGACGCGCCGGTCGCGGCGACCGAGGAGGGAAACCGCGAGATCCGCAAATGGGGCAAGCCGCGCGAGTTCGGCTTCAAGCCGCTCGACCACCTCGAACTGGGGACGAGGCTCGATCTCATCGACTTCGACACCGCGGCCAAGGTCGCCGGCCAGAAATTTTACTACCTCAAGAACGAAGCGGTGCTGCTGGAGCAGGCGCTCATCAACTATGCCCTGCAAGCGCTGATCAAGGAGGGGTTCACCCCCGTCATCACGCCGGACCTCGCACGCGAACAGATACTCGCCGGGATCGGGTTCAACCCGCGCGGCGAGGAGACGCAGATCTATTCGGTGGCGAACACCGACCTCTGCCTCATCGCCACAGCCGAGATCACGCTGGGCGGGATGCTCTCGGACGCGATACTGGAGGAGGCGAAGCTCCCCCTCAAATTCGCCGGCGTGTCGCACTGTTTCCGCACCGAGGCAGGAGCGGCCGGCCGCGAGTCAAAGGGCCTCTACCGCGTGCACCAGTTCACCAAGGTGGAGATGTTCGCGTTCACCTCACCCGAGGAGTCTGAAAAGATCCACGACAAGTTCCTCTCGCTGGAGGAGGAGCTCTTCCAGGGGCTCGGCATCCCCTATCGCGTGCTGGACATATGCACCGGCGATCTCGGCGGGCCGGCCTACCGCAAGTACGACCTCGAGGCGTGGATGCCGGGCCGCGGAGAGCACGGCGACTACGGCGAGGTGACCTCCACCTCCAACTGCACCGACTACCAGGCGCGAAGGCTGGGCATCCGCTTCCGCAGGGAAGGCGAGAAGAAACCCCTCCACGTCCACATGGTCAACGGCACCGCCATCGCCATGAGCCGCGCGCTGATCGCCATACTGGAAAACTACCAGGAGAAGGACGGCAGCGTCACCGTGCCGGAGGCCTTGGTTCCTTATATGGGCGGGATCAAGACCATCAAAAGGTAGCCGATGAAATTCACCGTAAAAATAGTCGAGGCGACGTCGCCCTATGATCTCGAGGAACGCATCAACGACGCGATCAACGCGCCGGACGTGCGCGGGTTCGCGGTTCAAGACGTGAAGACCGAAGTGACGCAGATGCCCGGCGCAAAGGTCTCGCGCGGCGGGATGTTCTATCTCGCATCGATATTGTTCAGGAAGGATTGATACCTCGGCGGTCTCTCTATCACCCCAAGGTCCACCATGTTCCTAAGAAACATCTCCCGCCCCCATGGGCGGAGCAGAGTGCGAAACTCTTGACTCGCCATAGAGAGGCGTTCTCTTACGGCCTCGATATGGAGCGGCTTTCCGTTGGAGATCGCCTTCATCTCCCCGCACACCATCCGTAACCTCTCATCTATCTCCGGCGCCCTCTGCACCAGGCCTATGCGCTCGCTCATCGGTTCCCTGTGCTCCCTGGCCACCGCCCTCCTGAACCTATAGAAGTCGAACGCGGTCTCGGCCGCTTCTTTGATCGGCCTATGAAGCGGGATCGCATTCCTCACATACTGGGCCGAGTTCTGGACCGTCGTCCTCTTGAGGCTCAGGGCCGAGACCACCATCGCATCAGGCGCACTCATCACCTCGCGCATACGTTTATAGAAGACATATACGGCGTCCCATACGTCGGCGTACGAACCGTACTGGTCAAGGATGCCGCCTTTCTCATAGTTGATGAAGAAATGGTCTTCGACGTTCGATATGTAGAAAACCTTCGGAGCGTCCCTGCCCTCCTCCATCGACCGCTCGACGACATCCAGACCCTCCTTGGCTATCTCGGCTGCGACACCCGTTATCCTGCCCTCCAGGAAGAGATCCCTCTCCCTCCTGAACTGATCCTCGCTGGATATCGTCCCACCCCTGCCCTCTGAATCCGTGACTACGAAGACGGAGTGCGGACCGTACATCTTCTGCAGATCTTTCCCATTGGGCATGAAACTCTTTCTAAACTCGTGCATCCAGTGTGCCGTGATCTCCACTATGGGCATGGAATCGGCAAAGGGAACGCGCGATACGACGGCCTCCATGAGGCTCGACGAAACAGCGTTGAAAAACTTATCGTCGTAGGGAACGTCCTTCGTGAGTCTCACCAGCTCCGCAGGATTAGCTCCGCCGGCATTCGAGAGCCTCAACTCCTCCGACATGGGCCTGCCTGAGATGAGAGATAAAAACTCCAGACGGTTTCGCGACGTGGCGAGCAATGCCCCGTAAAGCGGAATGAATCCGAACGGCACGCGCCTGTTGCAGTCTATCGCCCAGGAATGGGAAGCACCCTGCCACGCGGCGTTGGTGAAACTAAAGATCGGACCAACGCCGACGTATGCACCGCCAACACCCTCTATGCTCCCTATCGCCGAAGGGAAATCGTGTTCGTTGATGAGGTAGTTGAACATGCCGTAACCGAAGAAGCTGCTCGGATAGACATGCGGGTTCGAGCGCTCGAAGTACCCGTCGAGGACCGGCGACACGGGAGAGAGGTCCAGCTTCCACGCATCCCCGACCTTGATGGGATATGCTCCGCACGATCTCAGCCGGCCGACAGGCGAGAGCACACCGCCTGCCAACGCCGGAGCCTGCATCGCCGTCTGCATGTTCGACACCGCGCCGCTCATCCTTCATCCCTCGCTATCATGCCAGCGTCCTCTATCACCCTCAGCACTACACCACCACCCCCAGCTCCTCCAGGTTTGAGAGGAACATCTCGTTCCACCAAGCCTGCCGGCTCAACCCAAGCCGCCCGAACTCCTCGCGCAGCCTCCGACCGATCGAGGATCTGTCCATAGGTATACCCTCGAACATCGAGCGCGCCACCGCCATGCCGGCATCGAAACGAGGTCCGCTCATGATCGACTTCTCCAGCCGATCGATTCGCTCGGCGAGCGGGAGCCGCTTCAGCAAGGCCACGTCCACGCGCATCCTGTAGAAGTCCTTCGCTGCACTCGTGGCGGAATCCACGTCCAGTTCGAGAGGGATGCTGCGCCGCACGTATCGCGCGACGACGTCCACGGAGGTGACCTTTCTCTTCTTGGCGGAGATTATCAGCGCGTCCTTTGCATCGGCCAGTCCAGCCAGCCCCCTGTAGAGATCATAATAATTCTGCACCCTGGCCGGCATGTCCCGTTCGGCAACGCGCTTCTCGTCGAAGAGGTAGTTGAACAGGAGCACGTCCTCGACGTTGGAGATGTAGATCGCGCCGAGCGCAAGCCCCCTGGCGCGCATGTCGGAGGCTATCGCATCGAGGCCTCCGATGATCATGTCTTGAGCGACCCCCGTTATCCTCCCCTGCAGGAAGAGTTCCCTCTCCTGTCTGAAGGCAAGCTCGCTCGAGAGCACGCCGCCGCGGCCCTGCGCGTCCCTGTTCGTGAGTACGGAAGCAGGGCAGTCTTCCTCTATCTCCCACCTCTTTCTCTGGGAGAAGGTCCTCTCGAGCTTGGATCTCCATTCCCTCAGCACGACCTTAACCTTGGAGGTCCTCAGCATATTGCTGTTCCCTGCGACGACGCCGGCGAGGGTTGAGACTACGGCGCCGGCAAAACCCGGGTCAAAGGGCCTGGATATGGCGCGCTCGCAGACTCTCTCCGGCGAATCTTCGCTGCAATCGGCATGGCGGTCGACGGGCCTCCCGGTCATGAGCGAGACCATCTCGGCACGGCTTCTTGCCATGCAGAGCAAGCTCCCGTAGACCGGGACAAACCCCATCGGTATCATGAACTTCTTGTCGATTACATAGGCATGCGCGGCGTTCTGCCAGGCTGCATATGAAATCGGGACATTCCTGCCCACCCCGATGGAGGCGCCCCCTGCGCCATGGATCGAATCGATCGCAGACGGATAATCCGTCTCATTCGAGAAAAAAAAGTTGAGGCCGGAATTGAAGTCGGCCTCGCCGGAGATGAAGGGCCTCGACCTCCTGTAATACCCGTTCATAACCTTGTAGAGTGAAGATCTATCGACCCCCCATCGCCTGGACTCCCGCACAGGGTAAGCGCCGCACGCACGCAACTTCTCCACATGCGGAGCCGCATCGCGGATCAGCGGAATGGCCAAGGCAGGCGCTGACGTGCCAAGCCCGGCCCCGACGATAGGGGACGCCTTCATCCCCCGCCCCTCGCTATCATGCCCGCGTCCTCAAGCACCCTGAGCACCGCGCCGCGCTCCCAGTCCGTGAGCGTGTTCCTGAAATGATGCGACTTGCCGAGAAACGCGGACTCGGCCTCCGCCCTTGGAAGCGGCGCGCCTCTCCACCCCTCTCTCATGACCGCGAATATCTGCCTGAACGCGGGCCCTAAACCGCCATACTCCTCCAGGAGTCTGGGCTTGTTCTTCAGCGAATCCCTGCGCACCCTCGTCTCCTCCCTGCGCAGTGAGTAGAGCAGATCCGCAGAGCGAGCGGCTTCGTCGTGACCGGCATCCGGCGGTATAGAGTTGGCGACGTACCTTCGAAGGCCATCAACTGAAGTGGGATAACAGCCCTTCGCCGAAATCAAAAGCGCGTCGGCTGAAGCGGGGAGACCAAGGATGTTGCGATAGAAAGCGGCCACGGAACGGGCGGTGACCTCCGGATCGAACTTGCCGCCGCCGTGCTGCGCCTGCTCGTAATCCTCGAACAGCCAGTCCTCCACGTTCGAGACATTCAGCACGCCCAATGCGATGCCCCTCTTCGCCATGTCGGCCGCAACCGCCGCAATCCCGCTCCCCTCCATCGGCGAGGCCACCCCCGTGATCCTGCCGTCGATGAAGATATCGCGCTCGCGCCTAAGCTGCGCCTCGCTGGAGAGCGCGCCGCCCCGCCCCTTGGCATCCTTCGCCTTGAGAATCGAGAGAGGATGGATGCTGCTGTGCGGCGAGGGGGATCCGGATTCTATCGCCTCCCTGAGGGACCTGAGGTAGACCAGGGCGTGGTCGGCGATTTCACTCTTACCATAGAGTGCATTGTAGCCGTCCATCGCTATCCTCACGACATTGCCGACAGAGGTCTCAAATGAGATGTCGCGCTGAAAGCGCTTGAGAAACTCCACCAGGACGTCCGTGGGCCCGTCGATCAACTCGGCCCATTGCTCGTTCTTTGGGATCGGCTTGCCGCACAAGACGGAGAGGAACTCGAAGCGGTCGGCGGACATTGCGAGCAGAGTCCCGTAGAGCGGGATGGCGACCGTCGGGACCAGCGTGTTGATATCCATACTGTAGGCATGCGCCGCCCACTGCCACGCGGGATAGGCATAGGAGAGCATCGGGCCCGCGCCCAAATAAGCGCCCCCCTTCCCCTCGATCGCATCGATCGCCGAATGATAGTCGGGCTCGTTCGTGAGGAAATATCCCTCCTCCAGATCCGAACGGGCGCCCTCGTAGCGGTGATGTAACGACCTCTCGTAATAGCCCTTCACCAGATCCCCCAACATGCCCACTTCGAACATCCAGCCGTCTCCCATCCGTTGCGGCAAGGCCCCATGAACGCGCAGCTGTTCGCGGTAGTCGGTGACATCCTTCGCAGGTGAAGGCAGGGAAGACGCAGGCCATCGCGGCACGAGGGCGCTGGAAGAGATGCCTGCACTGATGGGAGATTTTATCATCAATACACCCCTGTCTTGTACAAGGCTGTATCGCCGTTAAGCCGGGAAAGTTGCTAGTTTTTTGATTGGAGCAATACCGGGTAAAAATGATTAAAAAATAGGCAGTCGGCCCCGCCCCTCTCAGCCTCCGTTGATCGCCTTGCGGAGCTCTTCAAGGGTCGTCGCCATATCCCGCACGTGCCTCGGCGCCACGAACGCCGTGTCGTCGCCCGCAACTATGCCCAGGATCTGTTTCAGCGCCGCATGGTCCAGAAAATCGCAGACAAACGGGGCGGAGCCCGGGGCGGTCCTGATCACTATCATAGATTCGTTGGAATCGATCGAGAGCACCAGATCCCTGACGGAACCGGAGAACGTCACCCCCCGCGCATCGCCCAATTTATAGGCCACACCGCCGCCCGCCATGGACTTGACCGCGCCGACCCTTCTCAAGGCGCGCGAGATCGTGGACTGATTGACATCGAACCCCTGGGCAGCGAGCGCCTTGCATATCTCCTCCTGGTTTCCCTCAAACCCCTCTGCCAGGAGTTTTCGCAGCGCTTCGATCATCTCCGGTCGCCTGTGCGGACACATAGGAACCTCCGATATACGCATAAATATGCATACCTAACCCTTTAAATCAATTTTTTCTTGATCGATAAAAGTAAATATGCATATTGCCGCATATCCATTCAACTCTTTGCATAAATATTCGGAGGCAGCTATGCCCAGGAAAAAAATCATGCTCGCTTATTCAGGCGGATTGGACACGTCGGCCATAATCCCGTGGCTCATTGAAAAATACGATGCAGAGGTCATCGCGTATTGCTCGGACCTAGGCAATGCGCCGGACGAGGGTTGGCTCGCGCGCAGGGCGAAGGAGCTCGGCGCCGCGGAGTTCATCTTCGAGGACCTCAAGGAGGAGCTCACCCGCGATTATATCTTCCCGGCCGTGAGGGCCGGTGCCGCCTATCAGGATGAATACCTGCTTGGCACCGCGCTGGGCCGTCCGCTGATAGCGGAGAGGGTAGCACTGATCGCAAAGCAAAGGGGTGCGGAGGCCATCGCGCACGGCGCAACCGGCAAGGGAAACGACCAGATCAGATTCGAGAGGGCATGGGCCTACCTCGCGCCCGACGTGGAGGTGATCGCGCCGTGGAAGATCTGGGACTTCAAGGGCAGGAGCGACCTCGTCGAGTATCTCAACGCAAAGGGATTCGACGCACATGACAAGGAGACGAGATACAGCGTGGACGTGAACCTCCTCCACCGCTCCTGTGAAGGCGGGATACTCGAGGAGCTGGAAAAGGAGTTCGATCCTGCGGAGATATACGCATGGACCAAACCGCACACCCACTGTGCGGCCGACGGCGCCGATGTCTCCGTGGAGTTCAAGGAGGGATATCCGATATCCCTGAACGGCATTGCGCTCACGCCCGCGAAGCTGCTGGGTGAGCTCAACCGGATCGGCGGAGAACAGGGTATCGGGGTCGCCGATCTCGTGGAGGAGCGCACAAACGGCATCAAGAGCCGAGGCGTGTACGAGACCCCTGGCGGCACGATACTGCACAAGTGCTGCAGGATCTTGAAGCACATGTGCTGGGACAGGCCCACCCTGACGATAGCATCGCGCCTGGGCAGCGATTACGCCGACCTCGTCTACGACGGCCTGTGGCACTCGGACGCGAGGAAGGCGATAGACGCCTTCTTCACGCAGGCATCGGGCGTTCTCTCAGGGACGATAGGCCTCAAGCTCACAAACGGCCATATGTTCATAACCGGAAGGAGCTCTCCTTTTTCCCTTTACGGAAAGGAGCTGGTGAGCTTTGAACACGATGAGTTCGGACTCAACAAGGCCTCGCACGGCTTCTGCCGCACACTCTCCTACAGGCAGTGGCAGGCGGGCAAGAGGAGAAGGCCCTCATAACCGTAATGAATATCCTCAGCACAGATAGAAACAAAGCTGCAGGCCCTGAACTTGACGAATTCACCGGCGGGATAGAGGTGGACAAGGTCCTCGCCCCGCAGGAGATCGCCGTCCAGAAGGCATGGGCCAGGGCCATGGGCGATGCAGGGTATCTCACCCCGGAGGAGTGTCGCCTCGCCCTGTGCCTCCTGGAGGAGGCCTTGGCCGGCATCGAGGACGGCTCCTTCGAATGGCGCGCCGAAGACGAGGACATCCACATGAACCTGGAGAGGTTCATGACCGCAAAGGCCGGCGACCTGGGCAAGAAGGTGCACATGGGTCGGTCGAGAAACGACCTGATCGCCACCACGCTGAGGCTTCATGCCGCGTGTCGGTCATCGGAAATTTCGAAATCCGTCTCCATGCTCGCGCATGCGCTCTGCGACCTTGGCGACGCCTCAGCCGACGCGATAGTCCCGGGTAACACGCACATGCAGCACGGCCAGCCCGTGGCCTTCGGACACATAGCCGCTGCGCACGCCTCGGCATTCGTGAGAGACCTGAGGAGACTTCGCCTCTCGAAGGAGAGCTGCCTCGAGTACATGCCCCTGGGATCCGCCGCGCTGGCCGGGACGACGCTCCGCGTGGACCTCAAGAAATGCGCAAAAGAGCTGGGCTTCGATTCGCCGCCCACGAACAGCTACGACGCGGTGGGCGACAGGGATTTCATGATCGAGCTGATGGACGCGCTCGCACAGACTGCGATACACGCAGCGAGGCTGTGCGAGGACATCATCTACTGGTCCTCCACCGCGGTGGGGCTCGTCGCCCTGCCCAGGCAGTACTCGACCGGGAGCTCCATCATGCCCAACAAGAGGAATCCCGACGTGGCCGAGCTGGCCCGCGCGAGATGTGCAAGGGTGATCTCCCTGGCGAACGAGGCGCACACGATCCTCAAGTCGGTTCCGACGAGCTACGCCGGCGACATGCACGAGCTCAAGAAAACCTTCGTTTTTGCGTGCGACGAGACGCAGGCCGTGCTCAAGGCGTTCACCCCCTTCGTCAAAGGGCTTTCGCTGAACAGGGAGCGCGCGGCCGAGCTCCTGTGCCGAGGGCATATTCTGGCGACGGAGGTCGCGGACGCGCTCGCCTCCCGCGGCATGCCGTTCAGGGAGGCCTATCGAAAGACCGCGGCCCTGGTGGAGCTCGCCGAAGATCAAGGGGTCCAGATACACGAGCTCGACAGGGAGGACTTCATGAAGGCTCTCCCGGATATCGACACGGGGTTCCTGGATTCTATATCGTTCGAGAACGCGGTGGAGCGCAGGTCCCAGCCCGGGGGGACAAATATCTCAAATGTGAAGGAGTCGATCAGAAGGACGAGACAAGCGCTCTCAAGCCATTGATGCAGGCCTGATCACCGTCAGTTTATATCCTCGCTCAGTGAGGCGTCCACTATCGCAGGGCTTATCATATAAGACATCCTGTTGATGACGTTGTCGATTATCGCCTCGCCCTGGCCGGAGGCATCGATCGCATCCCAGACCCTGTCGGTGGATTCGCTCGAGAGATCGATGGATCTGATCACGTCCACCACGTTTTGGAGATTGGCCGCCTCCACCAGGCGGTTGACGAAGGAGTTCTCCGCAGGGGTGAGATGCATGCGGAACGAGCGATGGCTCGCCACGTCCCACGTCTTGTCGTTCATGAGCCTCTTTATTATCGCGGCCAACTCCGCCTCGGACCATCGCGGCACTATCCCGTCCGCGCGCACGCCAGACTCGCTCGCCTCCGACGCACGGAAGACGATCGCCAGGGCGCGCGAGGCCATCCCCCTCCTCCCGGCAAGGCGAAGCTCGCTGACAATCCTGGCCGTGTAGTCCGCCTTCGCGCTCAAGCCGGCCACCATGGCGGCCGTGGCCATGCTCCATTGAAGCCCTGCCTCGTCCGCGAACGACACCGAATGATCCGGGTTCGAACCCGCAACGCCTTTCGCCATGGACTCTATGTTTCTGCTGAATGCGGCGGCCAGCCTCGCCTTTGGCGAGGACTGCTCAAACCGGGCAGCGAGGCTCGCCGTCGTCTCGAAGAGCCGCGCCGATACGAACTCGGCGTTGAAATACCCCTCCCACTCCGAAAGCCTGCGGAGATCCATGCCGAGTATGCGGGTCGCCTGAGACTCTATCTCCGCGATCGGGCGCGCGCCGTGCTCGTCGAACGGCATGGCGAACCTGACCGCCGAAGAGAGCGCCTCATGAAGATATAAATCCCATTGCTCGGGCGTGTGCGGGGCGCTCGACCCGTTGGAGAGCCTGGCCCTGACGAAGGCGTTGAACTGTGCGAGCATCTCGCCCTTTTCCAGCGACGCGGGGCCTTGCCTGAGCTGGGCGAGGATGAGACCCGTGAGCCTCTCCACCACCTCCGGATCGTCGATGACGAGGGGATCCTTGCCGAACGAAGACTCTCCGCCGGGTTGCCCCAGGCCCATGACCGCCATGCCGTCGCGGGCGATCTTCCCGACACTCAACCTCTCCGCGTCCGTGCCGGGCTGCGCTGCAAAGGCCCGTTCCTCTGCCCGATCTTCCGCGCGCTCCCAGCCGGCGAACACGGGCCTTGCTTCGTGGCTCACGAAATGGGCCTTGATCGCCCCATCCTATGTCTCGCCCGCCACGACC